>NZ_JBJDRF010000006.1:0-146492 GCF_044987305.1 Novosphingobium sp. ZW T3_23 | reverse complement strand
CTTGGTCGTCAGGCCGCCGCGCGAACGGCCCATGCAACCGGGTCCCCTTTTTTATCGCCATTGGCGCCATGCTGGTGAACCCGGATCGAAGAACTGTCGATCATCTGCACGTCACCCTCGTAAGCCGATGACACGGCTTCCAATATCCGAGCCCAATGCCCCGCACGCCGCCAGCGGTTGAAGCGGTTCACGCATGTCGTATGCGGGCCGTATCTTGACGGGATGTCCGCCCAGGGCGCCCCCGTCCGCAGCCGCCAGAAAATGCCGTTGAGCACCCGACGATCATCGACACGCGGCACGCCTCGAACCTTCGTCGGCAACAGCGGTTCGATCACCGACCACTCGAAATCCGTCAAATCGAACCGCGCCATCTCAATCTCCTTCTCCGAGAATGAATCAGATCACGGCAAATTTGGGAATCCTATTTATGGGTATGTGACCTAGCTAAGCCACTTCCACTTCGCCACCTCGTGCGGGCTGGCGACCGGAATGACACCGCACGAATGGCTCACATCCCTGCGCATGGATCGCGCCCGGGAACTGTTTGCTCAAACCCAATTGGCGATCATCGCGATCGCCCTTGAGGTAGGGTACGAAACGCCCTCGGCATTTAGCGCCAGTTTCCGCAAAACCACCCAGACCACTCCGACCGCCTATCGGTGCGAAACCTGGGCAAGATAATCACGCGGCGCCGCTTTCATGACTTTCCTACGATAGTCGATGCGATACGGTCTCGAGTGTTGGGAGGCAGACAGGAAGGTGCTTCCCACCGACAAGGGTGGTCACTACGTCGATTGACATCGACGCGCGAACCAGATCCGGCACCGAGCGCAGTTCCATCTTGCGCATCAGGCTTGAGCGATGAAGCTTTACGGTGATCTCGCTGATACCAAGTTCCCATGCGATCTGCTTGTTCATCAGACCACGGACAACGCCGTCCATGACTTGTCGTTCACGCGGAGTAAGGGCTTCGTAGCGCTGGACCATGGCGCGTCGGTGCCGGGCGATCAGGCGACGTTCCGTGTCGAATTCCAGGGCGTCTTCGATGGCATTCAGCAGATCGCCTTCATCGAAGGGACGGGGCAGGAAATCGATCGCACCGGCCTTGATTGCGCGGACGGACAAGGGAACGTCGGCGTCGTCGGCAATGAAAATGACCGGTATCGGTTCACCCCTGTTCTTCAGGCGCTCGATCAGAGCGAATCCTCCAGTGGCGTTCTGGCCGATCCGCGTGCGCGCGTCGGCGATTATGCAGCAAGGCCCCTCAGGCAAAGGCGCATCCGATAGCGCTTCGGCCCAGCTGAAGGCCTCCGCCTTGTATCCCTCCTCACGCAGGAGGGCGCGCAGCTGCGAACAGGCCGTATCGCCGTGGCCGACGATCAGAACAGCACCCTGAACTGCGCCGTCTTCGGCGGAATTTCGCATCGGCTTGCTGCTGGTATTGATCATTGCGTTACTCCTGCTGGCGGAGACGGAAATGATCCAGTGTGCACACAACCAGCAATCCCCTCTTTCGGGGGGCTTTCCACCGCAGGCCCTGCCGGACTAAACGCAGGCCATGGAAACGAGCGACCTTGATACCCCTATCCGCATCGCCGTGGTCGACGATCACCCGCTGTTGCGGGACGGAATCATCGCAGTCTTTGCGACTCAACCCGATCTTGAGCTGATCGCGGTAGGCGAAGACGGAGAGTCCGCGATCCGCATCTATCGGGAGCAACGTCCCGACGTTCTGCTCCTGGACCTGCAGATGCCCAACGTCGACGGTGTGGAGGCGATGACGCGCATTCTGGCGGAGTTCCCCGAGGCGCGCATCCTGGTGCTCACGACCTATTCGGGCGATGGCCGGGCGACGCAGGCGATCAAGGCCGGGGCCTCCGGCTACCTGCTCAAGAACAGCCTGCGGACAGAGTTGCTAGATGCGATCCGTTCGATCCATCGCGGCGGCACGCATTTCGACCGGCAGGTGTTCGGAGCCGCAGACCGCGAAGCCAAGCGCCTTACCGCACGGGAAAGCGACGTGCTGGAACTGGCCGCTTCCGGCAATTCGAACAAGCAGATCGCGGCGCGGCTGTCCCTCTCGGAAGAGACCGTGAAAGGGTACATGAAAGCGATCTTCGCACGGTTGGGGGCGATGGACCGCACGCATGCCGTAGCCATCGCCGTACGTAACGGACTGATCGAACTCTAGGAACCTTATCCTAGCGATAGGCGATTTTCGCCGGGAGGCTCAGTCGGATCGACGTCCCCCGACCGGCAGCGTTGGCGATCCCGAAGGTGCCGCCCAACCGTTCGATCCGCTCACGCATTCCGGTGAGCCCGAAATGCCCTTCGCGACCGCCCGCAACCCTCACCTCTTCGGGCAGGCCGGTGCCGTCGTCGACGATGCGCAGGGACAGGCGATCGCGGCTATGGTGGATTTCTACACGAATGTTGGTTGCCTGTGCATGCTTGACCGCATTCGCCAGCGCTTCACCCACTGCCAGTTCGACTTCCTCTGCAACCGGAGCGCCTACAAGCCGCTCCGGTCCATCGACGCGAAGTTCCCAGTTCAGCGCATTGCCGACCACTCTATGAGCACAGGCGCGCAGGGTTTCGGCGATGCACTTGGGTTCGGCGTCTTCGCGCAGGCCCCGTACTCGCTCGCGACCATGCAGAAGGACGTCGTCGGCGCGATCCAGCGCTTCCCCGATCGCGGTATGGGCAGGGGTGCCCGGCGTCGTCAGGTGGAGCACCGTCTGGAAGCGCAGCATCAGGCCCTGGAAGCCCTGTAGCAGCGTGTCGTGAAGATCCTGGGCGATGCGTTCGCGCTCCGCGACGCGCTCCTCGATGCGATCCCGCGTTGCTTGCATCGCCAGTCGGAGGCGCCAGCGGAACAGCGCATAAAGGCCGAGCGCTGCACCTGCCAGAATCGCAAGCCGAAACCATGTCGTCTGCCAGAAATGCGGTGCGATCACGAAAGTCACGCTTGTCTCTCGCTTTGCCCACGGTCCGTCGTCGGTCGCGGCGGTGACGTGGAAGCGGTAGGTGCCGGGGCCAAGCCCTGCGTAATCCACACGGCGACGGCTTTCCGCATCGACCCAGTTTTCGTCGACCCCATCCAGCCGGTAGCGATAGCGGTTGCCCTCCGCATGCGAGAGACCAAGTCCGACGTAAGACAAACTGACGCGGGTGGTCCCGGCCGGCAGCCGCGCGCCGTCCAAAGCATAGGGCATCCCGTCCACTTGCAGCCCGGTCATGCGGATTGGCATGTCCGGTTTGCGCGGCGCGATGCGCGAAGGATCGACTTGCACCACGCCGGTGCTGGTGACGAACCACAGCCGCCCTTGTGCATCTACGGCAGCATCGTTGGCGGAGTAGGACTCGGTGCGCGCCCGGATCACCCCGCTCTGCCCGTAGTTGGCACGAGGAACGGGTATGCCGGGTCTGGCGAAAGCGGCGTCGAGGTCGCTTACGGCGACGCGGATGATGCCACCTGCGGAGATTATCCAATAGTGCCCTCCCACCCGAACGATACCCATCACGCCCGTAAGCCATGGGTAAGTCCGCGCACTCAACTGCCGGACGCGGCGGCCGTCGTAACGGGCGAGGCCAGCTTCACCGCCGATCCAGGTTTCGCCGTCCAACTGCTTGAGCATGCGCACGAAGCCGACGCCGTCCTTGCTGCCCTCAGGCCAGATCGGCGTTGTTTCGCCATCATGCACCCGTGCCAGCAAGCGCAATGGCTGGTTGACGATGAAGGTACCGTTCCCGGTTGCGACGAAGGCAGTTGCAGCGGGAAGGCTCTCGTCCTTGACCCAGCGCTTGCCGTGAAGCCGATAGATCCCGCCTGCGGAAACCGCTTGCCACAAATGGCCCTGCTGATCGGAAGTGCATCCCTGGCCGAACTGCCGCTCATGCTCCAGCGGCCCAATGATCCGCGTCAGGGACGAGCCGCGCACGAGATACTCGTTCTTGTAGGTCAGGACATAAGCGCCCTCACCCGCAACCGAGCAGACTTCCGACACCAGGCTGGACCGGAGAATGAGCTGCGCCTTGCCATCGACGATTCGATACAGCCCCTCGTCCCCGCCGATGTAGATCGAGCCATCCGGCCCCGAGGCGATACCGGTGCGGACGCCCTTGATCGCGGCATAACGCACCACCGGCGTACGCACGAAGCGGTGCAGGCCATCAGGAGCCCCTCCCCAGATCGTTCCTTCGGCATCGCGAAGGAGCGTGGAAATCTGCACCGGATAGGTTTCGGCCCGGTCCATCGACAGGGCGTTGCGCGGAACTGTCGCCAGTCCGGAGGCATTGCCTGCCACCCAAAGCAGATCGTCGGCATCGAACAGCAGGTCGCGGATGCCTTCTCCTCCGCCCTGAGGCTCCCCGAAGGACACCTGCGTCGGCACGAACCCGCGCGGAGTCAGCTGTTGCAGGCCATCGCTCGAGAAAAACCACATCCTGCCGGCGGGCCCCTCCAGGAAGGCAGAGCCGAGGTTCATCAGACCCGGCACCTTCTCGAACGTGCGGCTGCCTGGACGCAGCCGCAGCAGGTCCGGGTTGGAGGCAATCCAGATAGTGCCGTCGTTCTGGCGATAGAGGCGCACCAGCGGCCCATCGACATCCAGCACGTCCCACTTGCCCTTCACCAGATGGCGCAGCTGCGATCCGAAGCCGCTCCACGCCCCCACCCAGACGGTACCATCCGGGGCGGCCACGATATCCGTCACGCGCCCGCGCGGCTTCTCCGGGTTGGCGCCGCGCAGCTTGCCGTCCTTCAGCCTGGCGATGCCGCCGAAGGCATAGCCCACCCAAAGGCTGCCATCGGGCGCAGCAGCCAGCGCCGTGATCTGCCGCGCGCGGAAATTGTCGAAGTCCTCCGGGTCGACGCGCTGGAAGTTCAGTCCGTCGAACCGATAGAGACCATCGCCCGAACCGAGCCACAGGAAGCCGTCGCGGGTGCGCGCAATGGCGCGGATATCCGGCGGAGCGCCATCGGCCAGCGACCAATGACGGCTGGAGTAGCCGGGGATCTCGGTCGCCGGGGACGCCAGCGACGCGGGCGCGCCGATGGCTGCTCCGGCGAGAACCAGAAGCCGTGAGATATTACGGACGATGGGGCGAGCGAAAGCTCGGTCAGGACGCATGGCCCGCGCATTGCATGTCGCTACGCAGGCCACAAGCAAACCTTCGTATATCCCCTCAGGCTTTGTGCGGTACGGCTGCGGCGGGATCGCGCAGGAAGGCTACTGTCGCGCCCAGCACGACGGCTCCGGCCAGCGCCAACGGCAGAGCAAGTCCACCGTGAATGAGCAGTAGCGCACCTACCGCCGCGCCTGCGAAGATAGAGAGCACTGCACCGAAGCGGCGCAGGAAGTTGGGCGAACGCCCCGCAACCTGGTCGGCGGCGATGCCGGTGATGGTCAGAGTGAGCACCGTGGTCGTCAGATCGGGCACCTTGAGTTGCCGCACGGTCGCGTTGCGCAGGCCCATGGCGAAGCCGGTGAGCGCGATCACGCTCATTACGCCCGTCGTGGGCGCTTGTGCGACGACATCGATCTCAAGTGCGATCAGTGCAGCGATCCACAGCAATCCCGTCTCGATCGCGGCGGCCCACATCAGCCAACGCCCCAGCGGACGTTCGACATGGGCGCGGGCAAGGTGACCGGCGCCCCAGGCGCCGACCATGAAGGCGGCGAGCGCCAGCACTGATGGCACTACCTTGAAGCCTGGTGCTCCCGCTGCCGCAAAACCCAGGAATACCACATTGCCGGTCATGTTGGCGGTAAAGACCTTGCCGAGGCCAAGCACCGATGCAGCGTCGACAAGTCCGGTCGTTGCGGACAGCGAAAGCAACAGGCAGGGCAGCAGCCTGGACTTCGGCAATGTGATAGACATGAGTGATCTCCTGAATAGCGGGGATGATCGACCGAGCGAAGTCGCGCCAGGTCGTTAGACGATGTCTGACGGATCAGTCGATGATCTGGAAAAAGTTCAGAACCGGAAGTTGCTTTCCAGGCCGAGCATGCGGATGGTGCTGGCGGTGCCGGTCTGCTTGATGAAGGTGCCCGGCGCGAAGGCGGAAAGCGAGGCGGAGAGTTCGAGTTCGGGCGTTGCCTGCCAGGCCAGCGTGGCTTCTACTTCCTTGCCGACGAACCGGGCGCGGCTGTCTCCGGCGTCGCGGATCAGGTTTCCCGGGATGTCGTAGATGCCGTCCTCGCGCGAAGTGCGCCAATAGGCCATGGCGGCGAGGCTGGCCGAGACATCGGGTGCCAGTTGCAGGCCGAGCGAGGAGTAGGCGTTGACGATGTTGTAGGGGCCGACCGGCGAGAGTTCGCCGAAGTACTTGCCCTTGGGGAACAGAGCGTTGAACGTGCCTAGGCGCCCATCATTGCGGTTGCGGTCGCCGCTGACGACGTTGACGCGCATCGTGAGGTTGGGCGCCAGCGGCGCGTCGGGGAAGGCGCGGCCGAGTTCGGTGCCCAGCGTCCAGGCCGAGATCGGGCCATCCGCAAAGCGGCCGAACTGGTAGACGCCCTCGACGTTCCAGCGCCAGTCGTCGCGTTTGCCGTGCCAGCGCGCGCCCAAGCTGTGGCGGGTTTCGGTGCCTTCGCGGGTGCCCCAGTGGGCGGCCTCGTTGCGATAGCCGAGGTAGTAGAGGTCGAGGTTCGGCATGGCGGCATAGGCGCCCCACAGCGCCTTGTCGGGCGATGTGCGATCGTTGAAATCTCCCTTGCGGGCCTGCACGGGCTTGACGGCCAGCAGGCTGACGGTTGCCGCGCCCAGCTTCACCTCGGCGCGCAGACCGTCGAAGGCGAGCGGCACGTTGGGGCCGTAGCGGGTGCCGATCAGTCGCTCGGTGCCGAGCGAGAGCATCTGCCGCCCGGCCCGCAGCGTCACCGGCCCGAGGTCGGCCTCGGCGAAGCCTTGCAGCAGGTCGAGACCGCTGCCGTCCACCGGGCCGGGCGCGGGGGCGACGCCGATCGAGGTCGAGGCGATGGGTTGGACGAAGGCCCGCAGCCTGCCCAGATGGAGATCGGCATAAGGCAGGGCGCGCAGCCAGAGATAGCTGTCGTCTGGCGCCTCGGCGGCGCCCCAGAGGTTGTTCTCCAGGTTCTCGTTGCGGGCGCGCAGTTCGATGCCGGTGGAGAGCCAGGCGTCGTCGCCGAGCGGGATGTACTTGAACGGGCCGGTCCAGTGGTGGTCGCGCTTTTCGGCATCGGCAAGGTCCGACCAGTCCTCGTCGTAGCGGGTGATCGAGAGGGTCGGGGCCTGCCAGGCTTCGGTGGGGTTGGCGTGGGCGACGGAGGGCAGTGCGGCGGCGAGGAAGAGCGAGAGCGCGATGAGCCGTCGTCCCGGACTTGATCCGAGACCGCTGTCTGTCTTTAGGCGCGTGCTCGCGAGCGGGGCGCGACTCGGCCAGCGGTCCCGGATCAAGTCCGGGACGACGAAATTACGCACCGTTCGTCTCCTTGCGCGCCAGGATCGCGACCAGCACGAAGCCGCCGACGAGGCCCATATGTTCGAAGAAGGCGTTGGTGGCGGCGAAGCGCTCCGGTCCGGCGGGCATGGCCCAGAAGGCATTGGCGACCAGCGCGGCGAAGAAGGTGAACACCCCCAGCATGCCCGCGCCCAGCCAGACGAGACGGCCCGAGAGGACCAGCAGCGGGCCGACCAGTTCGACCGCGATGGTCAGTCCGGCCCAGAGCGCCGGCGGGGTCAGGCCGAAGTGGACCTGTTCCGCCACCGCGCCCGGCCAGTCGGTGAGCTTGGTGAGCCCGCCGACCAGATAGGCGCCGACCAGCAGGAGCCGGGCGAAGAAGCGTGTCGGCGCGAAATCCAGCACCGATGCGACGAATGTGGGCGTACCGGTGCTGGGCATGGCTCAGCCTACCTTGTCGGAGTGGATTTCGGCGATGTAGCCGCCCGGGAAGCGGACGATGACGGTCTGTCGCTTGCCCGTCGTGTAAGGAGCAACCAGGGTTTCCACGCCTGCCGCCGACGCCTTGGTGAGCGTTGCGGACAGGTCGCTGACGGCATAACCAGTCATGTCGCGACCATAGGGCCAAGGCAGCTGGCCGTCCGAGACGTAGACCACCATCTTGCCGTAGCCGCTGGTGAGCGCGACGCGGCGAATCGTCTTTCCGGGCTCGCCGATCTCGGAGCCGTCAGCCGCCTTGTCGTCGGCAATGACCTTGGCGTGGGCGAAGCCGGTCCAGCCCTTGAGGAAGCTGTCGGCGGCATCGGCGGTCAGGTAGACACGGTTTTCCGGTACCGCCTGAAGCGGCGCGTAGCTCGGCTTGGCGGTGTGCCAGTAGAGCTGCATGTTCACGCCGCCTGGCCACTGGATCACCGAATCCCGGCCAATCGGATCGGGGAAGGTTTCAAGACGGCGCACGGCGCCGTGGCTCCGGGCAGACTTCACGGCGGCGTCGAGATCGGTGACGAGATAGCCGGTGCGCTCGTCGCCGAAGGGGACAGGGATCGGCGTCTTGAAGCCGAACACCGAGACCGTGCCCGCAGGCGTCAGCACCAGCTGCGACTTGGTCAGGCTCTTGGTCGGCGTCACCTGGAACTCGCCCTGCTTGCTGGTGGTGCCGCCGAAAGTGGCGACGAAGCTGGCGACGAAAGTGTCGAACTGGTCCTGCGGGACGTAGACGTGGGTGGTGTCATACTGCGCGCCGACCGCGTAGTCGGTCGTGGGGGCGGCGATAGCGGGAACGGCGATCGGGCTGGTCGCGACCACGGCGGCGGCGAAGAGGAAGGCAAAGCGCTTCATCGAAGGTCTCCTGGGGGCATTGCGCGGGGACGAGTTTCATCGTCGTCTCGGACAGGACCAAACTCGCAGCGATGAGCGGGAGTGGGCTTTTCCGGGAACGGTGTAGGACGCGGGCGAACGGTGATCGATCCGAATAATATCGTTCGAAATGTTCTAGGTTATGGAAAAGATGGTGGTGCGGCCCCTCCTCACTCGGAGGGGCCGCATGGGATCATACGGCCCAGCAGCCGCAGCCGAGTGCGCCCCAGAAGGTCTGGACATCGGCGGCCGGGACATTGGCGCCCAGCGCGGCGGCGTGATCGTGGCCGTGGACGCCGCAGCCGCTGGCGCAGCCGCAGGCCGATGCCAGCTTTTCCCTGGCTTCCGGCGTCTGGTAATAGCCGCCGAACGTCGCGACCGGCGACCAGTCCGGCATGGCGCGCGGCAGTTCGGGCGCGAGCGGCCGGAAATCGCCGTCGCCATGGACCACCTTGCCGCCCAGCAGGGTCAGGATCGAACGGATATGGACGATCTCGTTGTCGGGCACGCTGAAGTAGTCGTCGGAGAGCAGCGCGAGGTCGGCCAGCTGACCGGCCTTGATCTGGCCCTTCTTGCCCACTTCGGAGGAGAACCAGGTGTTCTCGTGAGTCCACATGCGCAGCGCCTTCTCGCGGCTGACGCGGTTGTCGCCGCGATAGAGCGAGAGGCCGCCCACGGTCCGTCCGGTGACGAGCCAGGAGAGCGAGACCCAGGGATTGTAGCTGGCGACGCGGGTGGCGTCGGTGCCGCCGCCCACCGGAATGCCGGCAGCGATCATGCGGGCGATCGGCGGGGTGCGCTCGGCCGCCTTGGCGCCGTAGCGTTCCACGAAATATTCGCCCTGGTAGGCCATGCGGTGCTGCACGGCGATGCCGCCGCCCAGCGCGGCGATGCGGTCTATGTTGCGGTCGCTGATCGTCTCGGCATGGTCGAAGAACCAGTTGATGCCTTCGAGCGGAATGTCGCGGTTGACCTTCTCGTAGACGTCCAGCGCACGGCCGATGGTCTCGTCGTAAGTGGCGTGGAGGCGCCAGGGCCAGCGGTTCTCGGCGAGCAGGCGGATGACGGGTTCCAGGTCGCCTTCCATCTCGGGCGCCATGTCGGGGCGGGGCTGGCGGAAATCCTCGAAATCGGCGGCGGAATAGACGAGCATCTCGCCCGCGCCGTTGTGGCGGTAGGTATCGTCGCCCTGGCCGGGCTTGACCTGCTTGGCCCAGCCCTGGAAATCGGCCAGTTCCTCCTTGGGCTTCTGGGTGAACAGGTTGTAGCTGATGCGTAACGTCAGCTGGTCGTCGGCGTGCAGCTTCTCGATGATCTCGTAGTCGTCGGGATAGTTCTGCGCCCCGCCGCCCGCGTCGATCACGCCGGTCACGCCCAGCGCGTTGACTTCGCGCATGAAGTGGCGGGTGGAATTGAGCTGGTATTCGGGCGGCAGCTTCGGCCCCTTGGCCAGCGTGGAATAGAGGATCGTGGCGTTGGGATGCGCCAGCAGCAGGCCGGTGGGATTACCCTGCGCATCGCGGACGATCTCGCCGCCCGGCGGGTTTGGGGTGTCCTTGGTATAGCCCACCACGCGCAGCGCGGCGGCATTGAGCAGGGCGCGGTCGTAGAGGTGGAGGATGAACACCGGCGTGTCGGGGGCGACCGCGTTCAGTTCCTGGATGGTCGGCAGGCGCTTCTCGGCGAACTGGTGCTCGGTGAAGCCGCCGACCACGCGCACCCACTGCGGGGCGGGAGTGTTGTCGACCTGCTTCTTCAGCATCGCCATCGCTTCGGAAAGCGAGGTCACGCCGTCCCAGCGCAGTTCCATGTTGAAGTTCAGCCCGCCGCGGATGATGTGCATGTGGCTGTCGATCAGGCCGGGGATCAGGCGATGGCCCTTTGCATCGATCACGTTGGCCTCGGGCGCTGCGGCGCGCACTTCGGCTTCGCTGCCCACCGTCAGGAACTTGCCGTCGCGGATCGCCACGGCTTCGGCCTGCGGGTTCTCGCGGTCGAGCGTGGTGATCTTGGCGTTGACGATGATGGTGTCGGTCATGGCGGCTTCCTTGGAACGGGCAGTTTGGGTGAAAAGCGAGGGCAGCAGCGAGGTGGCGGCCGCTCCGGCAAGCGTCTGGCGGCGGGTGATCACGCTTCAGCCTTGTGATCGGCGGCGCGGCAGGGGAACTTGTCGCCCGGCAGGCGGCCGAGGACATGCTTGCGGCAATCTGTCTGGACGAACTGGGCGACTTCCTCGTGCGCCCAGATCTTCTTCGCCAGCGGCACGATCTGTTCGCCGAGCAGAATGCCGAGCAGCCCGAGCAGGGCAATCATCGGCGGCGCCGGCGAACGGACGCCGAGGAGAGAGTAGACCACGCCCACCAGCAACCCGGCGGCAATCGAGAGAAGGTAGGCTTTCATCGGAGGGCTCCTCGGACGTTTGGTCAAGCCTGCACGAAGGCGAGCAGGTCGGGGGTGATGGTCAGGAAGGATGGAACCGGAAAGCCTGTGGTGAGGGCCGGTTGGGTGATGCGGCTTCCCGGTCCCGAGCTTCAGATCAGTGACCGCCTTCCGAGGCGCCGAACATGGTCTTGGCGTACTTGATCCCGAGGCCGTAAGCGCCGCCCCAGACCTTCGCGATCCCGGTGGTGCTGTCGTAAGTTTCGGTGCGAGCCCAGTCGCGCTGGAGTTCGAGCAGGTACTGGAGCGAGGTAATCGGCACGGCGCCCAGCTGGATCATGCGCTCCACGGCGCGCTCATGCGCTTCGGTCGAGATGTCGCCGCAGGCGTCGGTGATGACGTAGGCCTCGAAGCCCTGGTCGATGGCGGAAGCGACCGGACCGACGATGCAGACCGAGGTCCAGAGCCCGGCGAATACGATACGCGGCTTGGCGATGCGATTGATCTCACAGATCACGGCTTCGTCTTCCCAGGTGTTCATGCTGGTGCGGTCGAGCAGTTCCTGGCCCGGGAAGGCGTCGGTGATCTCGTCGAACATCGGGCCGGAGAAGCTTTTCTCGGCAACCGTGGTGAGGATCGTGGGAACGTTGAACGACTTGGCGCCGCGCGAGATCAGGGCGGCGTTGTTGCGCAGCAGCTCGGCGGAGATCGACTTGGTGGCGAAAGCCATCTGCGACTGGAAGTCAATCAGGACAAGGGCATGATTGTCAGGCGAGATCAGCGTTTTGCCGGGGGTAGCCGTGGCGGTGAGAGTCATTTGTAGGTTCCTCTTGTTGCTGGCCGATCCGGCCTGTTGAAAGCTCTTGCCGTGAAAATTCTGTCCAAAAAAGTCGCATAAAATCGACCCCAGTTTTCGATGAAATCGAAACTTTGGACAGGGACACTTGCTCGTTGCTAGTGAGTGTTGGCTTGTGAGCGAGGTATGGCGACTTACACTTGGCTCGCGAACCCAACCGTTCGTATACACTCGAATGGGGGGAAATTGAGAAAGTGCCCGACTGACTGCTAACGGTCGGGAATTTCAGTAGGTGTCCACCCATTTCAGCCGTGTTGATTGGGTCGGCAAGGAAACCGGACAGATGGCGTCCGACAATGGCAAAAGTTTGCTGAAGGTCATTGACGGGCGCAAGGCCATCACGCTTTAAGGTCTGGCTCCTTGCAACGGCAAGGAGCCAGTCCTTCTCAGATTTTAGTGCCTTCTGCGAGCGTCAACGCATCCTTCACGTCTACGCCGAGGTACCTGCCGTGCTTTCAATCTTCGTGTGTCCAAGGAAAATCTGGACGGCACGGAGATTTCCAGTCGCCTTGTAGATGATCGATGCCTTGGTTCGGCGCAAAGAGTGAGTGCCGTAATCTTCGCCGGGCAAGCCGATAACGGTAACCCATTCGGCGAAAAGGCGAGCATATTGGCGGGTGCTTATGTGAGCTGTGTGATCGGTGCGGCTAGGGAAAGCAAAGTCCTCCAAGGATCCACCTCGGAGTTCGAGCCATTTGAGTAGGCTGGCTCATCAGTTCGAACTGAACCGGCCTGCCGGTCTTCTGCTGTACGACCGTCGCCCGTGTTCGAATTTTCCGATCGCAAACGATATCACTTATTCTGATCTTCACCAGATCGCATCCGCGAAGCTTGCTGTCGATGGCGAGGTCAAAAAGGACCTGGTCGAGAAAGAAGCGAATTGCCCGTATCTGACGGGGCCTGAGCGCTCGCTTTGCTCCGACCTTGCGTCGGCGTTCCAAGATACCCGCTCTCGAGCGGCGGGATCAAACTCTGATAATCCCATGACACATCTCCTGTGGCCCTCACCGCCATAGGTAGAACGCTTCAGAGGGGGACGACCCATTGTTGACGTTCAGACGCGGAATCTCGATGCCAAGGTGCGAACGGTCCCGTTCCGGCAGGTCGCGACCCGACTCACGTCGTTCGGCGGCCCCCCAACTGAACGACTGCAATTGGCGCAACCTGCCTCTTCAATCAATGGAGATTGACCAACTCGTGTTTGGACGCATGCGTGCCTAGCCGTTGATCTGAGCCCGTCCTAAGGTCGAAACGTTCCAAGCCAAACGTGCATGTGTGCAAAAACGCCCGATCAATTGCGCAGAAATGCTGTTTGCTCGCTAACGACCCTCTCGATAGAAATCGTTCAACAGAACACAATGAAGTCATAATAAAGGTCAATAGCGATGAGCAATAATAATACTCTTTCGAAAAAAGCATTTTATCATGGCGTTCCTTGGGAAGACGCCTATGGCTATCCCCAAGGCATCAAGGTGGGAAACAGCATTTTTGTTTCGGGTCAACTTAGCCATGATGTTGCTGGACAGATTGTCGGCCCTGCGGAACTCGATCAGGACGGCAAGCCGGCCGATTTTTCCATGATGAAGCTTCAGATGGAAACCACTTACGCGAATGCGAAGAAGGTGCTCGAAAGCTTCGGTGCGACGTTCGACAACGTCGTGGAGGAAACGCTCTTCGTCCTCGACGTCGATGCCGCGTTCGCAGTGGCGAAGGGTGTTCGTAGCGAGGCTTATGGGACCGACAAACCGATGTGCGCGAGCAATATCATCGGCGTTTCCCGCCTTGCATTCCCGACGCAGCTCATCGAGATCGCGTTCCGGGCACAGCTCGAAGCCTGAATTCGTGGCGGGGCGAAGCTCGGTTCGGCACTGACGACCCAAATCGCCCCGTCTTCCTCGAAGGATTGATCCTGTGGCATTCGTCACGACCAGCGACGGCGTTGAGATCTTCTACAAGGATTGGGGGCCGAAAGACGCGCGGCCCATCGTGTTCCATCACGGTTGGCCGCTCTCGTCGGACGAATGGGATGCCCAGATGCTGTTCTTCCTGAATGCAGGATACAGGGTCGTGGCCCATGATCGTCGGGGGCATGGTCGCTCCGCGCAGGTTCCCGACCATCATGACATGAACCGCTACGCGGCCGACGCCGCAGCGGTGATGGATCACCTCGAGCTGCGCGGCGCCGTCCACATCGGCCATGCCGCAGGCGGCAGCGAGGTGGCTGCCTATGTGGCCCGCTACGGCATCCCGCTCGACCGTGTCGTAAAGGCCGTGCTGGTCAGCACCGCGCTGCCGCTCTTGGCCAGGAGCGATCGATATCCGGGCGGCCTGCCGATCGACGTGTTGGATGGGCTGCGTTCTGGCCTCGCGGGCAATCGAGCCGAGTTGTTTCACTGCCTGGCGTCCGGCCCGTTCTACGGCTTCAACCGCGCAGGCGCGCGAATCCTGCCGGCGGTCATCGACAACTGGCATCGTCAGGGCATGATGGGCAGCGCCAAGGCTCAGTGCGAGGGCATCAAGGCTTTCTCGGAAACGGACCAGACGACCGATCTGGCAGAGATGACCGTGCCGACCCTCGTTCTTCACGGAGACGACGATCAGATCGTTCCTGTCGGAAACGGCAGGGTTCTGGTCGAAATCCTGCCAAATGCGACGCTCAATATCTACGAAGGTTTCTCGCACGGCATGCTGACCGTCAACGCCGATGTCATCAATGCCGACCTGCTCTCCTTCATTCGGGCGTGATCCGGAAAGAAGGCCTGTCTCCTACACGGAAGTGTAGCTTGCCTTCCCTTCTGCACCCGGCTTCAAAAACCGTCGGTGCAGATTGATGAAGTGCAGGAGCCATGAGCAAGTTAAGCGAGAAGCTTTCATGGGACGATCTGCGTGTCGTCCGCTCCATCGCGGAGACGTGCATGCCCTCGGAAGCGGCGCGGCTGATGGGGGTGAACAATTCCACGATCGTCAGGCGACTTGCTCAGGTGGAGGAAGCCATCGGCACGCCGCTGTTCGATCGCAGGCGCAGCGGCTACGTCCCCACGGCGGCAGGCGAACTGGTTATCAAGCTTGCAGGGCGGATCGAGCTTGATCTTACCAGCCTGGGGCATCAGCTCTCGGAGGAAACCGAGACCGGTTCCGGGCTGATCCGCCTCGCAACCAGCGACTCTCTGCTCCAGGCGGCAATGCCGGTCATCCGGGATTTCCGCGCGCAGCATCCTGGCATCCAGATCGAGGTGATCGCCGGCAATGGAGCCCTGAACCTCGCGAGGGGCGAATGCGACGTCGCCTTGCGGGCGACCTGCAACCCTCCGGAAAACCTCGTTGGCCGGAAGATCGCCCAGATCGAATGGGCACCGTTTGGACGCATCGATCAGGATGTCGGCGCATCCCTCCATGATCACGCATGGGTTTCCTATGCCGGTTCGCTCGCCGGTTTGAAGGCAGCGGCCTTCCTGGCGCAACGAACAGCGCCGCAGCAGATCGTCTATCGGTCCGACACCGTGCTGGGCGTCGCTTCCGCCGTCAGGGAAGGCATCGGGCTGGGCTATCTTCCCTGCATGCTGGGAGATCGGCTCGAAGGCGTGTCGCAGGTGGGGGAAGTGGAGAAAAGCCTTAGCGACGAGCTATGGCTCCTGACCCATCCCGACATTCGCTATTCCCATCGTGTGCGCGCCTTCATGACATTCTTCTCGAAGGCCTTCTCGATCGATCGAGGATGATGGAAGCGCGCCGCACGCTTCCATCATCGCCCTTCCCCGGCGCTGCATCCCTTCGCTACCGGTCGAAGAGCAGGCCGGAACAGTTCATCGGGATCAAGGCCTCGCGGCAACCGGCAGGCGGAACGGCGCGCCGAGCCGGTTGAACGCGTTCATCGCGGCGATCACCAGCGTCAGGTCGACCAAATCCTTAGACTCGAAGGCTTCCGCCGCCGCCGCGTAGGCTTCGTCCGAAGCGTGGGTTTCGCTGAGATTGGTCACATCCTCGGCCCATGCCAGCGCAGCTCGGTATCGCGCGCGGCAATCTCGACCGCGCGATCAGCCTCGAGGAACTGTCGGGACTGGTCGAGCTGAGCCGCTTCCATTTCGCCACCTCGTTCAGGCTGGCGACCGGCATGACTCCTCACGAATGGCTGACATTCCCGCGCATGAACCGCGCCCGAGATCTGCTTGCCCGCACCGACTTGCCGATCATCGCGATCGCGCTCGAGGTAGGATACGAAACGCCCTCGGCGTTCAGCGCCAGCTTCCGCAAGAGCGTCCAGATGACGCCCTCGGCCTATCGGCGCGCAACCTCCGCAAAATAGCTGTTATGCGCAGTTCCCCTGTGCAAGGTTAGGCTATTGATGTCGCAGAACGGCTGCACGCGACGGCGCGATTTCTGCGCCCCTGTCGTGCTGCGCGAGAAACGACCCTTTCCGGCCGCTCAGGGGTCAAATCCTGATCCCCGGGTGCGGAAGGTCCGGTATCCCGGCAGGTGGCGACCAAGTTCCGCCGTTCAGATGCAATGCGCAAACGTCTGCTTTCCCCAAAATCCGCTGTTCCGTTTAACGAGAACCTGCAAGCGGCAACGATGCCCGACCGGGGCCGAGGCTCGATCATGAGCTTCAATAACTAGCGGCACCGGTTTGTGCTTCGGAGTAGCGGCCGACCCGGCACGCTACCCCTCGTTTGCTCCTGTGGGTTTACCGTTTAAGTCCCTCCGGGATGCGGACGATCACCTTGATCTCGAAATCGAAGCCGGCCAGCCAGTTGACCCCTACCGCTGTCCAGGAGGGATACGGCGCGGACTGAAAAATCTCGCGCTTTACCGCCATGACAGTGCCGAACTGGCTTTCGGGGTCGGTGTGAAAGCTCGTGACGTCTACGATGTCGTCGAAGCTGCAGCCGGCGGCGAGGAGGATGGCTTCCAGATTGGCGAACGCAAGTCGAACCTGAGCTTCGAAATCCGGCTCTGGAGAGCCGTCCCCGCGGCTGCCGACTTGCCCGGAAACAAACAGGAGATTGTCCGATCGTACGGCGGCGGAGTAGCCATGCGCTTCGTAGAGAGCGTGCGGAGCGGCAGGAAAAACGGCGTCGCGTGAGGCCATGTAATCATCCTTTCTGGAAAATAGCAGAAGTACCCGATCGCGTAGCTGGACATTTCAACCATGCAGCGGCACTTTGCATACGCCGCGTATGTTAAACCACAAACGACTAGCCGTGTCAAATTGACATACGCAACGTATATGAAAGGACTTACCATGGCGATGAAGCGGCGTGCCGAAACGATGGAAGAAAACCGCGCCAAGCTGATCGGCGCGGCGCGCAAGGCGTTTGCAGCATTCGGTTTCGCCAGTGCATCGATGGACGATCTAACCGCAGCGGTCGGCCTCACCCGGGGCGCGCTTTATCATAGCTTCGGTGACAAGAAGGGGCTGCTAGGCGCCGTGGTCGCTCAGGTTGACGGAGAGATGGCTGCGCGCGCGCAGCAGGCTGGAGCCAAAGCCTCGAATGATTGGGATGCGCTGCTGGCGGAAGGGGCGGCTTATATCGAGATGGCACTGGACCCGGAGGTCCAGCGAATCGTCCTTCTGGACGGACCGGCCGTTTTGGGCGACCCATCGGGGTGGCCAAGTCAGAATGCCTGCCTGAGCATCACGCAGCAAGCGGTGGCGAAGTTGATCGCCGAAGGTGTCATGAAGCCGGTCGACATCGAGGCTGCCTCACGGCTTCTGAGCGGTGCGGCGTTCAATGCTGCCCTGTGGGTGGCGGCCAGCGCGCAGCCGCACCTTGCCCTTCCCAGAGCGATCGAGGCCTTTACAATGATGGCAGAAGGTTTCTTGGCACACTCAAGCTGACCAACGCCATCGAATCTTGTTCCGGCCCCTTTTCTCAAGAGTAGGTCCGACATTTCCCTAAAATTTCGCGAGACGATCCGTCGGTCAATTCGGTCCCGGTTCCCGCGGCTTAGCTAATGTTTCTATTACGTGCGTACGGTTCTGCGTGCCCCACTCGCAGAGTGGCAGCAAAGCCTTGACCAGCGTTCGGCCGAACGGGGTCAACGCATAATCGACCATGGGCGGCACGCGCTGGTGGTCGCGGCGGATCAGGACGTTCATGGCCACCAGCTCGCGCAATTGTTGGATCAAGACCTTTTCGCTGATCCCGCCGATGCGCTGCCTCACTTGCGAGAACCGGGTCGGCCCGTCTTGAACGTGATAGAGGATCAGGGGCTTCCATTTCCCGCCGATTACCTTCAGCGAAACGTCCAGTCCGCAGGTCTCGTCCATAAAATCCATGCGCCAATCTTAACTTACCTTTTGGTAGGTTCTACCTTTTGGGTAATCCTATGTCTATCTGGAAGGTATGGTCGCTGTCTTCAGGGACGGCGGCGCGGAAAAACCCGTTGGAAAGCCTTCTCATGACAGACGATGTACAGACCATCAAAGACCTCTACGCTGCGGCCGAGGGGGACAGACTCGACCTTGCCAGCTTTCTCAGGTGCTTCTCGGGTGACGGCTACGTTCGCAATGTCCCGGCGCAGATGGACTTTCGCGGGCAGGATATCGCGCTGGTCGCAAGCGGCATGGCGGATGCCTTTCCCGACATTCACCGCGAGATCTTCAGCATCAGCGCGGCGGAGAATCTTATCGTAGTCGAATTGGCCATCCGCGGCACTCATCAGGGCACGCTAATGACGCCGACTGGCCCGGTTCCAGCGACCGGCAAGCGGATCGACGTTCCTTGTTGCGACGTTTTCCGCATGAAAGATGGAAAGGTCGTATCCTTCCATTGCTACAACGCCGCCAACATCATGCAACAGCAGTTGTCCTGATCAAAATGCAAGGAACAGCCTGTTTGTCGCCGAGCGGCCAATCCGGTTCGGATTCAGAAAGCCTCCGTGGAATTAATCGAAGATAAAGCGCTCCAACTTTCTCGTAACGCTGATACCCCGCCGTCCAATCCTACCAACGCCGAGTTCTCGCTTCTTTGGCAACATTGGGATCGATGCCGGTATGCGGATCCTCGATGTAGGTTGCGGGAATGGCGACCTCAGCTGATTTGTCACTAGCTTCAGCGTGCCGAGCAGCGAAATCGTTGCCACGACCAACGATCAGGCGCTTCAACTGCGCGCGATCAGATCGGAACGCTGCGCGGCATCAAATCGGAATGCCTGCGCGAGATCGTCGGAATCCGCATCCTATGGCCACATTGACCATCTGCAGAACGCTCGCCGGCGAGGACGCGCAGGACTTGCTGTGCGGCTCGTGCCGACCAGGTTCAGTCGTTCCAGGACCAATCCGCCGACGTCTGCTAATCCTGAAACCTGTCGCTCGCAATCCATAGCAAGAAACCAGTGGCGCTGATGATGCCACCGATCACGCATACACCGTTCCAACCCCAGAGGCTGTACATGAGAGGCGCTATGGCCGCGCCTGACGCGCTACCGAGAGAATAGAGCACCATGTACCCGGCGATCGCGCGACCGGCTGCATCGGGATGGCGATCGACGATGAGTGTTTGGCTGGAGACATGAACGGCTTGAATCGCCAGATCGAGCAGCACGATGCCGGCGGCGAGCCACCATAGGGATAGGGGCAGTAGGGCGATGATGCCCCAGGACAGGCAGAGCAGCAGAAGCGAGGCTCCCGTTACGCTCCGTGCATGACCCAGATCGGCAAGGCGGCCGGCGCTACGGGCGCCGATTGCGCCGACTATGCCGACCAGTCCGAATAGGCCGACCTGCGTGTGCGACAATCCGAACCCAGGAGCCGTCAGCGGCAGAACCAGGGCGGTCCAGAATGTGCTGAAGGCAGCGAAGATGACGAAGGCGAACGCGGCGCGCATCCGCAATAGCCCGTCGCCGATAAACACGCGCGGCAGCGATCGTAGTATTTTGCCATAAGTCCGGCTTCCGGGCTGCCTGGCATCCTGAGGCAGCATCCGTGCCAGCGCCAACGCCGAGATCGCACTCGCCGCAGCCGCCAGCAGATAGACCGCGCGCCAGCCGAGCAGGTCGCCGACGCTGCCAGAGATTACCCGTGCAGCCAATATCCCCACGACGACCCCGGCGGTGACCTTGCCAACAACCATGCCGCGTTCCCGCAGAGGTGCGAGCGCGCCAGCATAGGCCACCAGCGTCTGAACCGTGACGGCCAGCGCTCCGACTACCGCAAGGGATGCCAGCAGCACGCCTGCTGTCGACGCGAATGCGACGGCCATAAGAGCTGCGGCGGACAGCGCGCTCTGCCCCACGATCAATCGCCGTCGATCGATGACGTCGCTGAGCGGGACTAAAAGGATAAGGCCGAGGGCATAGCCGATCTGCGCCACGGTAACCGCGAATCCGATCTCGGCGGAATCAAATTCAAGACTCTTGCCGATCAGATCGAGAAGCGGATGCGCGACATAGACATTGGCCACCGCAAGGCCGGCTGCAATCGTCATGGCGGTGGTCGTCCCGCTAGCGAGTATGGGCGACCTTTCGGCGCCAGTAAGTCTTTCAGCGATTGTCATGGTCCTATATCAAGACCAGATTAAGATCCTTATCCAGTTCGTAATCCGAACCACATCCGAAGGACCTTCCTCTTGGTAAAGCGTGTCAGCCTGTCGCATGCTCCATGCCCCGTAGCCCGCGCGCTGGACGTCATCGGAGATTGGTGGTCGCTGCTCATCATCCGCGATGCCTTGGAGGGCGTCCGCCGGTTCAGCGCGTTCCAATCCAGTCTTGGCATCGCTAAGGGGATGCTGGCGACCCGTCTCCGGGCGTTGATCGAGCGCGGCATCATGACCCAAGCCCCCGCTTCCGACGGGAGTGCATACAAAGATTATATCCTCACTCCGAGAGGCCGGGCGCTCCACCTGGTGATCGCAGCGCTTCGGCAATGGGGTGAGGGAGAACTCTATGACGCCGACGAAGCCCGTTCTGTTCTCGTAGACACCCGCGACGCTTTGCCTGTCGCTCCGCTGATATTGCGCAGTGCTGATGGCCGGACGCTCGACTGGAGTGATACACAGGTTCAGCGCTTGCGAGACTGATCAGGTGCCATGGGCACCTGTCGACCGATAGTGTTGAAGAAGTCCGGGATTGTCGTTCGCTGATATTGAAGTGAGGCCGGGCGACCGCGTCAGGCAGGGCTGGTTTCTGGATGGATCGGTACGAGCTTTGCCAGCTTACGAAGGTTTTGGGCTGTGGCTGCCAGGAGGAACTCGTCTTTTGCACCATTTGGTCCTCGCAGGCGCAAGCGGTCGAGCTTGAGGATGCGTTTGAGGTGGGCGAACAGCATCTCAACCTTTTTCCGCTCGCGGCGGGAGGTGACATAGGCGTCGGTTTTGGACAAATCTCTTGCCAGATCCCGTGCCCCCTCGTGGATTGATCGGATCACTTTTCGGTTGGGCTGACCTGGGCAGCATTGCGGCTTGAGAGCGCAGGCATCGCAGTCATGTTTACTGGCGCGGTAGCGGATGAACCCGTCCTGATCGACGTCAGGCGGTGGGATCACATAGTTCTTGCGGCGCGGGAACAACTCTTTGCCGCCGGGACATACATAAAGATCATTTTGATGGTCGTAGCGGAACTCAGCGCGTTGGTAGCTTCCAGTCCGGCGGCCCGCATGATTGAAAATGGGAATATGCGGTTCGATGCCGCGCTCATGGACAAGCCAAGCGATATTGGCGGCATCGCCATAACCAGTATCGGCGGCCAGGCGCTGTGGCCAAATGCCAAAGCGTTTCTGCGTCCTATCGATCATCGTTCGGTGCGCCGTCACCTCGGCGGGGCGAATGGCCGTGGTGGCTTCAACATCAACAATTACGGCGTTTTCCAAATCGATGAGATAATTGGTGCTGTAAGCGAAGAAGGCTTGTCCGCCATGAGCGCTTGTCCAGCGCGCTGCAGGATCGGCAGGTGACAGATATTTGGGCGCGACAGGCGATGCCGCGCCGAACGCTGCCGCATCGAGCACCTCCAGATACTCTCGGGCTGCATGGTGGCCGATGACCGGGGGCAAGCCTTCCTCGCCGGGCACACCTCGCTGGCGGTTCGCGTCGGCCTTGATCAGGCTGGCGTCGACGGCAAAGCCCTCGCCACCGACCAATCCCTCCTCGATACAGCGCGTGACCGTCATCTCGAAAAGATCCCGCAACAGATCGCTATCCCGAAAGCGGCCGTGGCGGTTCTTGGAGAACGTCGAATGATCCGGCACCGCTCCGTCAAGGCCGAGCCGGCAAAACCAGCGATAGGCCAGATTGAGATGCACTTCCTCGCAGAGGCGCCGTTCTGACCGGATCCACAGGCAATAGCCAATCAGCAGCATCCGGATCATGAGTTCGGGATCGATCGAAGGGCGGCCCGTCTCACTATAGAATGGCCGCAGCTTCTCCCGGATACCGCTCAGGTCCACAAAGCGGTCAACGGCCCGCAGCAGGTGACTTTGCGGCACATGGCCCTCTAGGCTGAAGCTGTAAAACAGCGCCTCCTGCGTCACCGTTCGAGCACCCATCATCAGCCTGTCTCCCAACGACAGGACCAGTGAATCAGGACTTTGCGACTACTGAAAGGCTGAGTTTTTCAACACTATCGACCAAGTAGCGCCGTTCCTCCTTGGTGGCACGAACGGCGGAATCTGACAGGAACCGCCGATCGAGCGCCATAAAGGTCACGCTGGGAATGCGTATCGCTTCTCGCGTGTCTTGAACGGGTCTCGGCCGCCCTCCAGCAGTCTAACGGTCTGAGCACGGATGGCCTCCTCCGTTCCAGCGTCCTCGAGCGCTCCGGCGGAGTAGGAGATGATCGGATGACGAGCCCCTTCAGGCCGGTCGGCACGCGCCACAAGAACCTGATCAGCGTCCGTCGTGACGACAAATGCGCCTAATCGTCCGAAATTGCTGATCTCATTCGCAGTATGGTCGCTCTGAGCTTCGGCAGAGCGAATGCCATACTTGATTTGAAATCCGCCCTGCCCATATACAAACAAATGGCACTCTTTCATCGTGACTGCCAGATCGCAACGCGCGGCGCTGGCCTCTCTTGTGAAAGCGACGCCTAGTCGCGGCCCAGCGACAGGATCGCTCGATCATGACATTCCGCCCTTTGCACGACCGCGTTCTCGTACGCCGGCTAAAAGCCCCCAAGAGGAGGGCCGTCGGCATCATCGTTCCTGACAATGCCCGTGAAAAGCCGCAGGGAGGCGAGATCGTGTCCGTTGGTTCGGGCACCAGAGGGGAAGACGGGACGATTACTGCGCTTGACGTCAAGGCAGGTGCCGCATCTTGCTCGGCAAGTGGTCCGCCACCGGTGGGCGGGGAAGACCCCATTATCATGAAGGAAAGCGACGGGCTCGGCATTCTGGGCTGAGTTGTCAGCGGGCCGGCGCTTCCCGGTGAAGTCGACATCTCCACCTATAAGGATAACGACCATGGCCGCCAAAGATGTACGATTTTCGCGCGATATTCGTGAATCTCTCAGCCGAGGCGTTGATACTCTCGCCAATGCTGTGAAAGTGACGCTTGGCCCCAAGGGCCGCAACGTGCTGCTGGACAAAAGCTACGGCGCGCCGCGTATCACCAAGGACGGCGTCACCGTCGCCAAGGAAGTCGACCTCGTCGACAAGTTCGAGAACATGGGCGCACAACTTATGCGTACCGTGGCATCGCGGACCAACGATCACGCGGGGGATGGGACGACCACGGCCACCGTGCTCGCGCAGGCGATCGTCCGCGCGGGCATGAAATCGGTCGCTGCGCAGTCCAATCCGATCGACCTGAAGCGCGGCATCGACATTGCGGTCAAGGCAGTGGTCGCCGAACTCAAGGCCCGGTCACAGCCTGTGGCGGGAACGGACGAGGTCGGGCAGGTCGGTACCATTTCGGCCAACGGAGATGAAATAATCGGCCGCAAGATCGCCGAAGCTATGGAAAAAGTCGGCAGGGAAGGCATCATTGCGGTCGAGGAAGGTTCCGGCGTCGAATTCGAGCTCGATGTCGTCGAGGGCATGCAGTTCGACCGCGGCTACCTTTCGCCCTATTTCGTCACCAACCCCGCGAAACTGACGGTTGAACTGGCCGATCCGCATATTTTGCTGTTTGAGAAGAAGCTGGGAGCGCTTGCCCCGATCCTTCCCTTGCTCGAAGCCGTCGTCCAGTCCGGTCGGCCGCTGCTCGTTATCGCCGAGGACGTCGAGGGCGAGACTTTGGCGACGCTAGTCGTCAACAAGCTGCGCGGTAGCCTGAATGTTGCCGCGGTAAAGGCACCGGGCTTCGGTGATCGCCGCAAGGACATGCTTGAGGATATCGCGGTCCTAACGGGCAGCGAAGTCGTCTCAGCAGATCTCGGGATCAAGCTTGAGAACATCACGCTCTCCATGCTGGGCACGGCCAAAAAGGTGATGATCGACAAGGATACCACCACCATCGTGGACGGCGCCGGCACCGCCGATGCGATCAAGGGACGCATCGAGGCGATCCGGGGGCGGATAGAAAACACCGCCAGCGAATACGACCGGGAGAAGCTTCAGGAGCGCCTGGCCAAACTCACTGGTGGCGTCGCCATCATCAGGGTCGGCGGCTCCAGCGAAGTCGAAGTGAGGGAGCGCAAGGACCGGGTCGACGACGCCCTCTTCGCGACGCGTGCCGCCGTCGAGGAAGGGGTCGTGCCGGGCGGCGGCACCGCACTGCTCTATGCCTCCAAGGTGCTGGCCGGGGTGAAGGGCGCGAACGACGACCAGACCCGGGGCATCGAGATCGTGCAACGCGCCTTGCAGGCTCCGGTCCGCCAGATCGCGGAAAACGCCGGACACGACGGCAGCCTCGTTGCCGGGCGGCTGTTTGAGGGCGGCGATGAAAACATTGGCTTCAATGCCCAGACGGAGCGCTACGAAAACCTGTTTCAATCCGGCGTCATCGATCCCACCAAGGTTGCCCGCTGCGCCATTCAGGATGCGGCATCAGTGGCGGGAATGGTGATCACCGCAGAAGCGGGCATTGCCGACTTAGTCGAAAATTAGTCGCCGGGCGTCTGATCTACCTGTCGCCATAATTCGCCGTCTTCGAACATCGATTTTCCTTCCGAGGTTACAAAGGTAATGGCAATCGCATTTAGGCGAGCGGTAGGTTCCGCTAGAACAGCCGCTCGCCTAAATGATAAATCGCGTGAGCTAGTTGGACTTCGACGCCGCAGGAACGGCGGACATACTCGCATTCCCATTCTGAAGCGGACATTCGTCAATCGGCCAGTCTCGCGCATTCCGGGAACGATCGTTTTGGCTCTAGGAATGGCGGGTGCTGGATGCCGACCCGCCATTCCCGACCCGGCTCGAAAACGTCGGTTTTGTCCCAGCCCCGGTCGTAAGCAGAATGCCCGCTCATTGGTTTCCGATGATCTCGGTCGAACGGCTGAATGGGCGCCTCCCTGATATCTCGCCGACCTTCGGCGGGATCGAAATCTGATAATCCCATGATACCTTCCCACTGGCCACGATGGGTGGAAGAGAAGCGCTTCAGAGCTGGCCGAGCCATTGTCGCGGTGAACCATCCAATTTCTGTTGCGATTAAGGATTTCGCGGCGCCACACTATCGCCTAAAGCGCGCTGATTCGACTCAGCCCGTTTTTGATTCCGTTTGCCGCGTCCACTATGGAAGACGTTATGCAGCGGCAGAAATGAACGCTAGCATGGAGAAGCGGGCATGAGCGTGAGAACCGGGGTTATTCAAGGCTGATATGGCGCGTAGCGACCTTCTCGTTTCTCTGGTGCGCGCCGGCGCTGCAGGCGATCGGGAAGCCTTGCGCTCAACAACCGAAGCGCTGGTCGCCGACGAGCGCGCCAAAAAGCACTATATCGTCGCCGACCGTCTTCAACGCGCACTTTCCGCAGTTCCGGTCACCCCTCCGGCGCTGACGGCAAGTTCCCCACATCTCAATCCCTCGAACGGGCGCGAGGGAATCCTCGAAGTCACCGCCCGCCTCCAGATCGACGATCTGATCCTGTCGCTTCCGGTAAAGGAGAGCGGGCGCCAGCTCATCCAGGAGCACCGGCGCGCGGATGTTCTGCGCGCGAGCGGTTACGAACCGCGGCACCGGGTGCTCCTCTCCGGACCTCCGGGCAATGGGAAGACCTCTTTCGCCGAAGCCCTCGCCGAGAGCCTCGGCCTGCCCTTCTACGTTGTGCGATATGACGCGCTGATCGGAAGCTACCTGGGCGAGACGAACGCGCGCCTGCGCAAGCTTTTCGATTATGTCCGCACGACGCCAAGCGTCCTGTTCTTCGACGAGTTCGATGCGATCGGAAAGGAGCGCGGCGACACGCACGAAACAGGCGAGATCAAGCGCGTCGTCTCGTTCCTGCTCATGCAACTCGACCAGTTGCCGAGCTACGTCATCGTCGTTGCCGCGACCAATCACGGTGAACTTCTCGATCGCGCCGTCTGGCGTCGATTCCAGATGCGCTTGAGCATGCCCGCTCCGCAACGCAAGGACGTGACCGTATTTCTCGATCGCATCTTGTCTGATTGGCCCGATGCTCCCAAGATGCCGGCAGCGCGTATTTCAGCAAAACTCGGCACGGTGAGCTATGCCGAGGCTTTGGACTTCTGCCAGAACGTCAGAAGGCGCCAGATTTTGGGATTGGGGGAGCTTTCCGTCGATGATGCATTGCGCGCCGAACTCGAGCTTTGGACCTCGCGGGTAACTCCGGAAGCAATCAGTGCCGAGCGATCCGACCAAGCCTCTGCTGAGGCTACCCGTCCCAGCTGATCAACCGCGCGCCCTCGGGCGCCCCATGATGACCCCAAGGCCGGACGCGTTTACGCGCGATCGCCAAACGGTAGCCTTTGGTCCCAAATTCAGCAGACTTGCCGATATTCTCGCACGAGGCGCCGATGCGCTCGAACTGCGGGCAGACGCTGCCGGCCTGGCGCCTGAGCGCCTCCTGGTCTTCGAAGTGCGCGGCTCGATCGCCGCCTTTGCGAATGCCGTCCAGAATGTCTCAGGCCTCGAATTGGTGGATGAAGAGGAGCTCGAAGGCGATGAGGAGGACAAGCAACCCTTCGCCTATCTTCTCGTCCCGGACATGGTGGCGCTGCGCAACCTCCTTGGCCTATGGCAGCGGTGGCAGACAGGCCGCTTGATCCGCGGCGAGACGCCATGGGCGAATGTCTTCGAACTGCTCAAGGATCTGCGGCCATGGGGGCCCCTGGATCGCGTGCACGCAAGCGATGCGACGTTTCTTGACTCCCTCATCGACGGACTGGACGATGATGAGCTCGTGCGCCTCGAGGTCGAGCTGGTCTATCGCGCTCAGGATCGGATCGCAGAGGAACAGGAGGCCAATGTCCGGGCCGCGATCACTGCGCGTGCCGGCCGTATCGTCTCGCGAGCCCGCATCGCGGATATCGGCTATCACGCGCTGCTTGCTGACATTCCTGCCTGGGCCGTGCGCGAAATCGTCGAGCGACGCGCCGAAGGCGTGGCCGGGCTCGAGCCGATCCAGCACATCCGGCCACAAAGCGCCTCGACCTCGATCGAACTGGGCGACGTCGCCGAGGATGCCGCGGCCGCGCACCCGCAGCCCGAGCTGGGCGAACCAATCCTCGCGCTGCTAGACGGAGTACCGGTCGCGGGGCACCGCCTGCTTAGCCGGCACATCGATCTCGACGACCCCTTCGATCTCGAACCTTCAGCACTCGTGGCCAATCGCTTTCACGGCACGGCCATGGCATCGCTCATCGTCCACGGCGATCGCAACGGCACGGGCCAGCCCCTGCCACGCAGGATCCATGTCATGCCCGTCATGGGTAACCATGACGAATTTCCGCGCGACAGACTGGTAGTGGATCTCATCTACCTCGCCATCGTCCGGTTGCGGGAGCAGCGGCCAGGGGTCGTGATCGTCAATCTCTCTCTGGGGAACAGGAACCGGCCTTTCCATGGCCAGCTTTCGCCCTGGGCGCGGTTGCTCGATCGCCTCTCGAACAGGTTCGGCCTGCTCTTCATCGTCAGCGCCGGCAACGCGATTGCCGACTTCGGCGTGCCAGCCTATGCAAACGGGCTCGCCTACGAAAGCGCCGATGGTGCCCATCGCGCGACATCGATGATCAATGCGCTTCATGGTCTGATCGGCGAGCGACGGATGTTCTCGCCGGCTGAAACCATCAACGGCATCACAGTGGGCGCCAGCAACAGCGATGCTGTGAAACCCGCCGACCGGGCGCTTGCGCGCGCACTTATCGACCCCTTCCCCGATCACGACACTGCCAATCCCTCCAGTTCGCTTGGCCCCGGGTTCGCCCGATCGGTGAAGCCGGACATTTTGATGCCCGGCTCGAAGGAGCATATGCAGGTCGTGCGCAATCATACTCATATCGACGTCCGACCTGGCCGCGCCTCGCGCGGCGCAGGCCTCAAGGTTGCCGCCCCTCCCATCGCCGGCCGCGAGAATCAGGACGGATATACCAATGGAACCAGCGCCGCTGCCGCGCTTGCGTCGCGGACATGTCACGAAATCCACGACGCGCTGGAAGCGGAGTATGGCACGGACTTCCTTGCCATGTCGCCGCTCCAGCGGGCCGTTCTCCTCAAGGCGCTCCTCGTCCACCCGGCACGCTGGCCGCGCGATGCAGCCAAACTCATCAAGGATACGGTCGGGCCATGGGGGCGCGGTCAGGCGCCGCGTCAGAAGGATAATATCCGGCGGTTCATCGGCTATGGCATGGTCGATGGCGAAGATGCTGTCGCCTGCGCGGCCGACCGCGCCACCTTCTTTGCCGTTGGCAGTCTCCATCGCGATCGGTCAGTGACCATAGCCGTTCCCGTTCCGCTCGCCATCGGCGGTAAAAGTCAGCCACACAGTCTCTCAGCGACCCTTGCCTGGTTCACGCCGGTCTCACCGGGCCGGAAATCCTATCGATCCTGCCGCCTCAAGATCCTCAAGCCTGCATCGATCACCGATCTCGGCGTCAGTCCTCATGGCTGGCAGCCTGATGAGAACCAGATCAATCGCGGCACAATCTTCTCGCGCTACTGGGAAGGCAGCAATTCCCCGGTCGTCACCGCCGATATGACCGTACCACTTACGATCCAGCGCGATCCCGACCAAGGCGCAGCAATCGACGACGCAGTGACGTTTGGACTTGCCGTCACACTCGCGATGCCCGGCGAGGTCACGCTCTATGACGAGGTTTTCGCTCGCGTTCGGCCGACAGTCCGAGCGGGCGCCTGAGGCGATGTAATTCGCGCGCATAGGAGCAATCGAACGCCAGCTTGTTTGGTCGGGCAACTTAGAAGCTGACCTTCATAAGAAGGCGCATAGCTGGGCTCCGGAAGGAGGCTTCCGCTGGTCCGTGAATGGCCGCTTTCCTACAACGCTTCCTCTAAAGCCGACCGTCGCGAAGGCCCCAGCGCGCGCCATCGAAAATGGCCACTGTCTGCGTCCGGGAACGGCAGCTTTCTCGGATGGGCCGCTCCAAAGCTGACTGCCGCGAATGTCCCACTCAAGGACGCTCGATCAACCGCCGGAGTGTTCGCATTGGCACCAGAGTGATCGCTCCGACCTTGATGGTCTCGATGTAACCGTCGGCGATCATTTGATAGAGCTTTGAGCGTCCGATCCCGGTCAAGCGGCAAGCTTCGGGTATCCTAACGGCCAAAGGCTCGGTCGGCGGCTGATGGACGTGCTTGCTGCTCGTTGCTCGTGCCCGCTCTTCGTCCATCATTTCGCTCCTTTGCCTGGAATCTGACCTTCACCCGCCTTTTCGCCGCCGCTTCGAGCGGCCTGTTCCGCAACCAGCCGGACGAAGGCGTCATATCGAGCCTGACCCAGCTTTCGGGTCGCTGCGTCGAAGCCGGGATGGTGCGCTGTCAGCGTCAGTTGATGCCGCACGAAGAGCCCGACCACTTCGGTGAGGTAATCGAGCCTGCGCTCGATCCGCTCAACCGCCCTCGCCTGCTGCACCAGCTTCTTCCCGAACTGTCTCTCCGCCTCGACATCCTCACGGCGCTCGAACCAGGTGCCAAGCGCCTCGGTCATGATCGCGGTCTTGGAATTGCTCGGCTCCGCCGCCAGCGCGTCGAGGCGCGCCGAGAGGTGATCGGGCAGGTAAAGCTGATGGCGGGTCTTGCGCGTCTGCATGCCCGCCAGGATGCCAGCCGACCAGTCGTCTAGAAAGGCACTCTCTGGTGCACCCAGGGTACTTTCCGCGGCATCTCGTAACCATCATGAGATTTCGGGGCCACCGCGATCGAGCCCACGCCGCCAGGTGATTCCCGCTTCCCTCATGATCCCCGACACCTGTTGGTTCAGGTGCCTTTCCAGTTCGGGGCGCCAAGGCACCAACGTAAATTCCCGCGACTTCTCGATCAGGGCAAACTTCTCACCGCCGACCTCCACGGCCTTGCGATAGGTGCCATCGATATGGGCATGCCGGTTTTCCGCGAAGGGTATGCCCAGTTCCTCCGAGAGCTGACCAGCCACGCGGCGGAACTCGCGCTGCTGAAGGTTGGCAAGGAGGTTTGCCTTGAAGCGAAGCGTGCTGCCGTCCTGCTCGGCGAGATCCTGCTCGATCAGCCATTGCCGGCGCTGTTGGAGCGCGCTCCGCACCTCGCCCCCCATTCGGCCCCGAAGTTGCTCAGGATCTTCCGCAACGCATTGCCGGTCGAGCCAGGTCGGCCCGTCATGCTGGACCAGTTGCTCCAAGGGCCGATCGGCCAGAACCTCCACTGTGACCGGACGGTTCTGCTTCAAGCGCTGTTCGTACTGCTTAACCCGCTCAAGATGGTCTGCCGGAATTGTCCAACTGCCGTCTAGATGGCGCTCCACCCCGCCCTGCGCCCGCCGAATGGCCTCAAGACGCCGCACATGGGCCTGGGCATATTCGTGGGTGGCCGTACGGTCATGAGCAAGGTGCTTCGCGACGCTGTAGGACCTGCCATTGGCAGCGGCAATTTCGGCGACATTGCGATCTGCAATGCGAGTGCCGAAGCGCGTCTGCTCGATCCTGACCAACCGCCCCTGCATGGCGCCATCCGCCAGTTCGTGTCCAAGGTCGACGTAATGGGTGCGGCCGTCGGTGGCCTCGACGATCATGTAATGGCGATCCCGGTGCTCGTCGGAGAGCCCGCGAGCCTCGATGCGCCCGACGATGGCGCGGTCCGTGCCGGGCTCGAAGATGGCGTAGTCGTGGGGGGCCAGCTCCGGACGTGCTTTCAGGCGCTCATGCATGGTGGCAATGATGTCGCCGCGCTTTCCCATCGTCCGCAGGATACTCTCGATATCGGGATCGAGGCGGTAGCGCCCCTTCTCCTCTTCGAGTGCGAGCCCCATGCGGTTGAGCGTGCCAAGGCGCGCTGCGCGCAGGCCCTGCTCGACAGGATCACGGTGCCAGGCGGGCGCCAGTCCTTGCTCATCGAGCGAGGTCAGCAAAGTTCGATCGAGGCGGGTGAAACGTTCGGCGGTAATCTCGGAGCGCCGCGCTTCCTGAATTTCCAGTTCGGTGCGCGGGCCGAGATCGAGGCTGACGATCTCCGACGCACGGGCGGCAATGCCGCTGCTGATATAGTCGCGGGCGATGACCAGGTCCTTGCCGCGCTCGTCGACGCCGCGCACGACGATGTGGGTATGAGGATGGCCGGTGTTGTAATGATCGACCGCGACCCATTCGAGGCGGGTATCGAGGTCCTTTTCGACCTGCTGCATCAGCCGGCGCGTGAGGTGTTTCAGGTCCTCATAGTGCTGGCCGTCCTCGGGCGAGACGATGAAGCGGAACTGGTGGCGATCGCCGGCACCGCGCTCGAGAAAGGCCTTGCCATCGGCAGCGTCGATTTCCGGACCGTAGAGCGTGCCGCGCTCGCCCTCGCGGGTGGTGCCGTCACGCTGAAGGTACCGCAGGTGTGCGGCGGCGGCCTTCGCGCCCTTCCCGGCCAGCTTCACATAGCGGGTCTTGACGATGACCCGGCGCGAGCACGGCCCGCCAAAACGATCGCCGCTTCCCAGCAACTTTCCGGTGGCCACGCCACGGCCAATCCGACTGCCGGTGGAACGCCGCTTCCCGCCACCCGAAGGTCGCCGCGCGCCTCCGGCCTGATTGATCGCGCGGCGCAGGTCGTGGCGAAGAGGCCGTTCCTTGCCGACATGACCAAGCCATACCTGGAAGTCGTCATCCATCGCGCGTACCTCACTGGCAAAGACCTCGATGAAGGATTGCGCGCACGTGGCTTCAAGGGCCTCCATCGCCGTAGCAGCCCAAACCCTTGGAATCGGGCCATTTCCGGGGCAAAACCTCCACCGGTGGAGGCAAGGTTCAGTTATTCCACAACCCGAGTCTCGCAAAAAACGATGTGCAGACAACAAGTTGGGTCGCTGCGCGAGCCTACGCCTTTTAACTTGCCCTCCCCCTTCTTACCCTCTCCTGCCCTCCACGCCCTCTCCTCTGCCATATTCTGTGGAAGCGCCAAGCCGCCTTCCCACGGCACGCGTAGGGCAACATCAAGAACTCTGCTTGTTGCCACTTTCACAGATCTGCGGAGGTTTTCAGCGGCCTTTTCGGACGGGGCCCGCTGGGTTATATCGGGTCAAAGCTCGCCGATTTGGTCTCGCTCGCAAGTGCCGACATATACTCCTTTCTGGGTGCAACCAGACCGGCAAAGGAGACGAATTCAAGCAGCGAACCGATCGGATCACGCCGATTTTCGCAACGAGAACCTGACAGAAAAAAGGCGTCGCCGGTCATGGCGACGCCCTGGATTCGGCGCTCGCTTTGAAGGAACCAGCGCGCCTAGATGTGGCTGCCGTTCTTCCCTAGATGGGTCTCGCAGACCTCTTTCGTCAGCGTATGGAGCATTTCCACGCGCTGGACGATCCACTCCAGTTCGGCGTCCCGGATCGTGTAGTAAGGCGAGTATCTTGCCTTGACGTAAGCTTGCTGGAGCAGCTCGAAACACCGCCGAGCGAACTTTGTGTCTCGCGGCCATACCGGGATCAGATCGCGGGCGATGTCCTCGCTCTTGTTCCGCAGAAACTCGATGTTGTGCGATTTCGGACTGTAGAGTGTCAGCGTCAGTAACAGAGCGTGGTAGGCGTGCTCGGTCGCCTGATGCAGCATGAAGGCCCCATGGTTTTGTCGGCCCTTCGAGATGTTGTATTGCGCCGAATCCAAGAAGCCGACCGCACTCTCAAACCACTGTTTGAAGTTCTGCTCGGCCTCCAGGAAGGCCACCGCCGTGTCCAGCGGCTTGGGCATCGCGAAGTGCTGTTCTTCGAGCGAGTAGAGGACCACGCCCTCGCGCACGACATCCATGAAAAAGGGGCGGCTGCGCGAGAGCTGACTGTTCACATCGGCCATGCTGTGCACCACCATGCCCACCGGCGCCGAAATGCGCTTGGCAATGCTCCATTCGCGCATCAGATGGTCCTGCGCACGGTGCCAGTATTCCGGATCGGCAAGCCGCTCGTCGTTGACGATCACCAGGATATCGTAATCGGAATAGTACCCGCCTTCGTGATCCTCGATCCAGTTTCCCCGGGCGTAAGAGCCATAGAGAATGACCTGAGCGATCCGCCCTTCCCGCTTCCATTTCTGGGTGGAAAGCGCGCGTGCATCCTCGAATTCCGCAAAGATGATCTGCACCACGCGTTCGAGATCGTGGCGCTTGCGGTCAGGGAGATGGTCGAGATCGGTCTTCATGGGCTTGGCTCGACTGTGGGCCTAAGGGGCGGCAGGTGCAAGGAAAAGACGGCGGGGCTAAACCCCGCCGCTCTCTTCCAGCATTCGCGTGATGGTTCCGATAGCCCTGCTTATCCGCCTCTCGATATCCTTCACCGAACGGCCGGTGCGCCGGGCGATGTCCACATAGCTCATGTTGTCGATACGCACGGCAAGGAACACTTCACGATCCACGGCAGGCAGTGCCGCCATGGCCGCTTCCAGCCGCTCGACCAATTCAGGGGGTGGCTCCCCCAGCGCCTCCAGATCGATGGCGTGCGGCAAGATCGGCTGCGCAGGAGGTGCGCGACGAGCGCCCTTGCCCCTGCGCCAACGCAGCGAAAAGCGAAGGCCCTTCATGCCGGGCCCTCCCCGAATGCGAGGAGGAAATCCGCCGCCTTGCTGGCTGCACTCGCCGCCCGGAAGATCGCCTTTTCATCGGCACGTAACGCCTCGAGCCAGGAGCCGATATAGTCGCTGTGCCGCACCGTCGGATGGATGCCGAGCGAGGCGCAGGTAAAGGCCGCCGTCATCTCCGCGACCAGCTCTTCCTTGGCGTAGGATGCCGATCCGAACCGGCCGGTGTGATCGCGGTTCAATCGGCTGGTATGCCCGCTCCAATGCCCCAGTTCGTGCAGCGCCGTGCGAAACCAGTTCACCGGTTCATGGAAAGCAGCCTGCGGGGGAACCTGCACATAGTCGTGCTTGGGCGAGTAATAGGCCTCGTCCCCGCCGATCCGAAAGTCCGCGCCCGTAGCTGCAATCAGCCGGTCGACCTCGGCAATCGCCATGATTGGATCCGGAACCGTATCGACCTCTTCAAACCGCTCGGGCAGCCCCTCGATCTGATCCAGATTGAAGACGACGAAGCGCTTCAAAAAGGCAATCGTGCGCGCCTCGCGGTCCTCGCCCGCCGCCTTCTCGGCCTCGTCCTTGGGCGTGAAGCGATCGGCATAACAGATGACCGTCCCCTTCTCGCCGCGCCGGACATTCCCGCCGACCTGCTGTGCCTGCCGGTAGGTCAACCAGCGCTGCGAAGCGAACTCGCGTTCGACTGCCTCGCACCACAGGATCAGGACATTGATCCCGGAATAGACCCGCCCGGTAACCGCATTGCGCGGCATCATGCAAGGACACCGCGCGCTGTCCCACGGACGCACCCAGGGAAGCCGCCCCTCTTCAAGCTCGGCGATGATGCGGGAAGTGACCTCTTCATACAGGCCAAGACGCTGAATCTGGCTCATTACCCTACTCCTTTCTTCAACCGCCATTGACCGGCGCCGGGGTGGCGGGGGGCGGCAGGAGCGGACCAGGAGCCTCGCCAGAATGGCGGGGTGCACCCGAAGGGCCGGAACGAAGAGGAGGACCTGGGCAACGCCCAGGTTGCGCCGCGCCATGGCGGGGCTATGGGTCCGTGACGCCCCCCGTCACCCTGGAGCAGGGCAAGCGCCGCCATGCCGCAGGCAGGGCGTCCGCATTTGGCCCGCCAGGGCCCCACCTGTCAGGGATCGTCACCCGAAGGGACGAGACGCCGAAGGCGGCTCGGTTGAGCGCAGCGAAATAGAGCCCGGCCGCGCAGCGCGCGGGACAGCCGGTCTTCAATCTGCGTTATCGAGTAGATAGACGTTCAGCGCCGGCGCGCAGCTTGAGCGTGTCGGTCAGTTCGAAGTTGAGGTTGAGGCTCGGCAGCGCACGGAAGTACCTGCTGTTGTCATTGACCGACGAATACTCGGTCACGTTCTGCGTGCCATCCCAGTATGTGCGGCCGGAGAAGGCATTCGAATGGGTTGTGACGCTGACGAAGCGCACGCCGAGGTTACCGGTGAAGAAGGACCCTGCGAAGTCCAACATCAGGGAACCTTCGAAGTTGTCTTCCTTGACGCGCCAGCACTTCGACTTGTCCTGCACGGGGGTGCCGATGGTGAGATATTCGGCGGCCAGCGTCTTGTAGTTGCCCCAGACGAGCGTGGGCACATCGAAGCCGTGGACGTCGAAGGCTGTGAGGTACGAGGAATCGATCGTGCCGCTGCCCGAGACCGACGCGCTGTAGGCATCGTAGCTCTTCACGCGGTTCGAATAGCGCAGGAACCCCTTGTGTTAACGTCTGGAAGCGGTGTTCAGGGACGGTCTTCGCCAAGCCGAGATCAAGCACGAAGAGGAGCGGGCTGCTGCTGAGGAACGCCGCCGCAAGAAGCGGAAGGACTCAACGCAAAACGGCTCGATCATCTTTTCCAGAGCGGTGAATTGCTTCGCCGTGCCCGTGAAATCCGCGAGCTGGTCGCGAATGTCAGCGAGGCCATGGAGGCATCGAGGGAAATCGAGGCAAGTGCGCTTACAGCCTGGCCGAAATGGGCACTGGCCGAAGCGGACAAACTTGACCAGATCCTCTTACCCTGCGCCCAACACCTTGGATTGGGGACTAACCTGCCGTTCGCAGCCCTGCAGTCTTATGACGGCATTCGACGAAACTGGACGTTTAAGTGATCCACAAGCTTGCAGCGTGTTTGGTATGACTTCGGCCGCATTTTGGAGCGGGCTCCCGAGATCCGCCGAAAGTGCCGCTCAAGGGATTTGCTTTGGACGTTACCATCTCAATTTCACTCGGAAGGCAAGGCCGTTGCTCAGCAGCCGACCAAGGGGGGCCAAGGTGAAGTTGCCGAACGCCGGTAGCGCGGTTCACGCCCCAGCTGCGGCACAATCGCTCAGAGAAATCAGTCCAGGCAGCAACCCAACGAGGTCCTCCTCACCACTATGTGCGATATGGAGAATTATATTGTCGTCGCCCCGGACTATGGCAGCGGCGACACGATGGTTGCCATCGACGAGCCAGGCCCGATCCTTAATCACGGCAAGCGTCAGTTTATGCGAATCTTCGGCGTCCAGCTCGACACCGAGCAGCCAGGCGATACGACAGATATGGAAGTTCCGATGAAACTCTGGCGATAGCTCGTCTTTCACCTGTCCCCAAGAACGCTCGGCGAAATCACCTCGATCAACTGCGTCGCGTACCTCTTGGGGATTGATCGCTTCGACTTTCCACATCTCCCCGTCGAGCGGGTTGATTATTGCCGTCAAAGACTTGATCGGCACCTGATATTTCAACAAATTTGAGCCCCACATCATCGTCCTACCATTGTGGTTTTAGGACATCAGGGCGAAGCGTCAAAGGAAAGGTGCCCATGGTTATCGATCTTTTTGCCCGGCTTCGGCCGGATGCCGATCTCCACCCACAATTTCTCAAGACAAGAGACGATCCCAAAATGGCGCCGGTGATGCTCGACGCGGGTCAAGCAATGGCGGGCGAGTTTCGGCAGTGAGCGGCAACCTATCCTGAAACGCGTTACGGCCGAGCCGACCTTGGTGAACGCGATAAATGACTAGGGCAGGTCTTTGAGCAATGTGACGCTAAAGTATGGGATTTCAATGGTTCGTTGGACATGTGATCTGACCGGTTGACCACTTCAGGGATATCGCGAATTAGGTGCTTCATCCAACTTCGACGTCCAGATTAGGTGATAAAAATGCCCGAGGCCATTCCAGCCGATGTGCCAGTCGACGTTTTTATCGCTAGGTCAGCTCTGCACGTTGGGGACCGTCCGGAGCCTCTCGTCGCAATCTTCCCGGATAGCGACAACTGGAATGACTACGGGCGCAATTTCTTCGCCAAGCTGCACATCCGTCCCGTCGAGGGCGATCCGCTAGACCTCCACATGAGGATGATGTTTCAGGCGCATATGACGAGCGAGCCGGTCTTCACCGAGCTGCTGCGGCAATTCGGTGACGTGTTCCCCATCGAGGCGATTCAAACGCCCTTCGTGTCGCTGCTCATTGAGGTCGACCACTATCGGCAGGTGATCGAGAAGCTGGGCTTCGAGGTCGGCGTCAGCGCGCTTCGCAAAATGCATAACGCGACGGTCGCCCGTACCGAGGGGATCAGCCAGCAACAGCTTGACCTGATCGACGACGAGGAGTTTCACATCGGAGCGCTCCGTAACGGCGGCGCGTACGACGCCCTCAGACGCGGTGGCCGATTCTTCCGCCCAGACATCCCCGATCCCGTCGACGATGCGGCCATCGACTTCGCCTTCTCTGCCCGACTGCCAAATGCCGACAATCCCTACACGTTGCCGTTCCGCTTCAACCGCGAAGGCATCTTCCGCGACCGCGCTTCCGTTCTCATCGGCCGTAACGGCGTGGGCAAGACGCAGCTGTTAAAATCGATCGTCGACGGCCTCCACTCTAACCATCCGGACGGCTACCCACGACCGCACTTCTGGCCGGCCTTCCGCCCATCCCGCGTGCTCGTCTTCTCGTCGGTTCCGACTGATCCGTTCCCGCGCTCGATCGGTGCATGGCACGGCATCGATTATGAATACTTCGCCGTGAACGCCTCGGGCGAGAACCGGGCCGACCCGCTGCTCACCGCGCTCGTCGCGTGCAAGAAGTCGGAAGATCGCAGCGGCTTCGGCGAGAACCGCGATAAATCGCGTATGGACGTGGTTCAGGATGCGCTCGAGCCCATTGGTTTGTGGCGCCGTCTGCACCTGCCCCTTCGCGCACGCAGGCAGGGAGACGACCTCCCTCACGTCATAGAGGTTGGCGGACAGAGCTACTTTCCCATCGGCGGGCGCCTCAACGAGCTGAACTCGATACGTCTGATTCAGCAGATAGACTGGTCGCGCCCGGCTATCGTCCTCGACGATGCGATGCAGGCGCGCCGCCTCAGCAGCGGCGAATACGCGATGCTCCGCTTTGCCGCGCAGGCGTCCGCCGCAATTGAGCGGGGCAGCCTTCTGTTGCTGGACGAGCCTGAGACGCATCTCCACCCAAACTTCGTCTCCGATCTGATGGAAATCCTCGATAATCTGCTCCAATCTACAAGATCGATCGCCGTCATCGCTACACACTCCGCGTATGTCGTTCGCGAAGTGCCGCGTGACCGGGTCAACGTCCTGACGCTGGACCGTCGCGAGATCAGCATCGACACCCCGCGCATGCAGACGTTTGGCGCCACCATCGACAGCATCTCGCAGTTCGTCTTCGGCGATACCAGCATGTCGCACCGCTACCAGAAGACCTTGGTTGAGTGGGCCGATCAGGTCGGGCGCGACCTCGGTATTGAAGGCGTAATTGCGCAGTACGGCGCTGATCTGAACTCGGAGAGCCTGTCGTTCATAGCCCGCCGCCTCGCCGAACCTCCGGCCGCTGAGCCTGAGCCGGACGCCCCCGAAGCGTTCTGATCCATGCAGCACCTCCCCCTTCCCGTAGCAGCCGCCGAGGACGAGGCAGTGGTGAACAAGCTCGCCAGGACGGCCAGTTGGACACCGCACCAAGCCGACTGGATCGCCGCGTATCAAGCGTACCAAGCGAACGGCGGAAGCCCGTTCGCGATTGACCCGCACGACTTCGGGCCCGGCGTAGCCGACCTCCAGTACGCACTGTACGACAGCCGGAGTAGGTCCGGCGAACTTGGTCGCATGCGCCGCAAGGCAGGGCTGAAGTCCTGCCCGGTTTGCGGCTCGCCAGTCACCGGGGATCTTGACCACTATCTCGCCCGTAATACCTATCCGGAATTCTCGATCATGCGGGCGAACCTCGTGCCCGCGTGCCGGCACTGCAATTCGGGCGCGAAGGGAACGACTGTCCACGGAGGCGATCCACGCCGGTTCATCCACCCGTATTTCGATCCGTGGGCCGCACAGGCGATCTGGTTCGTGGAAATCGTCCCACCGTACAAGGCGGCAACTTTCAAACCCCGACCAGTACCGGGTCTGCCGGCACCGCAGGGCGAGATCGTCGAGTTTCATCTGGAGAATGTGCTCGGTACGCAGTTCCATCTTTCGATGGCCACCTACTGGTCGTCACTTCCGGGGCAGTTGAAAATCCGGGATCCGGAGCTCACGATAGTGAGCGTGACGCAGCAGATCGATCAGGAACTCCGCGTGGCGCTGCATTCGGGGGGCACGAACTGTTGGCAGGCTGCACTGCTGCGTGGCATTCGAGATGATGTGGCCGCCATTGATCACCTGCGGCAGGAGGCCATCGCAGCCGTATTGCCGCCGATGCCGTGACGGCTGCATAGTTGGCTGGGATCTCCACGTTAGTCGAATGGCAACTTCGGCTGGTGTGGTCGTTCAGGTGCAGGCTGACGAATGACTTAAATGGTCGCAGGCGGCGGAAACACTTGCGATTCAGGGATCATCCCTGGACGGCCGACTGAGGGGATCAAGATCAAGCCGCGCGACTTCCAGTAGTGGTCCGCCACCTGCCGCAGTCTCGAACGCGTTGAAGGAGGACGAAGCTGCCATTCTGCTCTGCAGATCAAAAAGCGCGGTGCTAGGAGCATAGGCAGGGATGCTCGAGTATCGCCTTTGAGGGCGTGAGAAGCGAAATCTCGACCCGTCTTAGAGCAAGACCACAACCCGGGCATTCGGTGCAGCTCCGATTTTTGAGCGCCTTGAACGTCGCGCCGATGGTGCCGCCAGCATGGGAGCGAAGCCAGAAGCACACGTTATAGCTGTCCCACCCATGTCGGTAGGCAACCGCATTATGTTCGGAGCCGTGATGAGGGGCCGTTGCCACAGTGTGCGAACTGCTCATCTGAGCATATGCGGGAAGCGCCCAGACATCACCCAATCCCCAGGTCAGCGCGTTATCGGCAGAGAAAAGCACCCCGTGGCCGCCGGTGAAAGACGGCGGAGCGTAGAAAACGAGGCTTTCCTGGTTCGCCCTAGATATGGAGAGCATATACAGCACTTCTCCTTCCGGACCGGTGAGGACGGGCGCTCCTACCTGCTCAACCGCATTCATTGGCAGCAGTATATCTTCGTCCCCGCCTGCTCGTTTGCCGCTTTCCTCGAAACTCTGCTGGTCAAACCATCTTATGTCGGCACCAGAAGCGATCGCCGATCTTGCAATCTCTGCGATAATTTCCGCAGTGTCGATCAGCGCGCTCCAGTAAGTACCCGCAACTTTCCCAATCTCGACCTGTTGGCTTGGACGATTGCGCGCATGCAGAGCTGCACTGCCCACGCGATAGCGTATCCGGCGGCGACCGAGTTCCAGCTGGTGTCTGGCTTCTTCGCGCTGCTGGAATAGATCATTCGCCTCGCTTACCACCTTCTCAAACCAGTCCGGCTGGTCGGACGGGTCAGGCTGCGCGCTCCAGTTGTCGCCGGCAGTGTCAGGCTTTTGCCGCAGCCGGCGCCGCTTGGGAAAAACGCGCTTTCGCGAGATCTTCGGTTTTTTCTCGGTTGGCTGCACACTCTCGAGAACGACATTGTCAAGAGTGGTGTCGGTGCTCAATGAAGGACTGTCTTGCACCTGAACATCATCATCAGGGGCTCCCAAGAGCGCTTCCTCAAATTTTTCCTCGGTTTCAAGGAGATTGAGTTCGGGATGCTCCGCATTGATGGCATCGATCGTATCCATGACCCCATCGACGAGCGTCTTGGGGTCGGTCAGAGCCTGCGCGACAATCTTCCGCCATCGGCCCGGAAGCCAGAACTCACCTACGGTGCCTTGCCATCCGGCCTTTTTCGACCGCCAGTTTGCTAGAAGATCGGCGAGCCCCTGCGAGTGATCGGAATCGGCATGGGTGCATACAATGATGTCGATGTGACGAAGGTTGGGTCGCGCCTCCTTCAAGGCCTTCGCCAGTCGGGGGCCACTCCTTCCCCCGTCTACCAGAATAGTCTTATTGTCCGCTTCCAAAAGAAAAGCGTCGCCCGACACAGGCAATGCGATCAGTGTGGCCATGTTACATCCCGTATGTTGAGCGTCCTTTCCTTGAAAAGCCTTAAAATCTAATGGCCAGGCTTCACAAACCTCTAGCTTGCCCCTTGGATGCTCCGACAGATTTGAAAGGCTAGCTAAAGCATGATGGCCAGCCCGACTGGCCAAGTCTGGTCGCGTGCCGCCGGAAGCGGAACGCCACGTCATGGGACAGTGCAGTCATTCCGGTGCGGCTGTTGAACCGGCGGCTTTCAGCCGAACACCTGACGATGTGAAAGACAGCAATCGGCGGCAGGGAATGGGAAAGGCAGGGTTGATTACGGAGTTTCGGCTTCCCAGTTGGGAGGTCCAGATAGCGGACCGTCGCCTTTTGGTATGAGCGTCGCCGTGAAAGCGACCATTCGGGGCCTGCTACTGAAGCAGCGGCTCCGGGAAGCATTGAGGCTGGACCTATTAACCAGTCGGGCTACGAGCTGCCTCTGCCGCGGCTAAAGGCGACGTCAGTGTTATTGCGACGGATGCGGAAATGTCGCTAACAATGAAGAGGCCATCTCCCGATGGGTGGATAATGACCCATTAAACCATGGGGCAAGGCTGTCAGATTAGAGATATCCATTCGCCGTCCTGGGTTTGGCCAAAGAGCCTCGCGCCCCTGCTCTCGAGCTGCGATTGGGCATTTGCAATAATGGACTGGTATTCCTTTTGCGTAACGCCTTTGAACACGGCGAAGAACTCTGCCTCGATGCGGTCGAGATCCTCAGGGCTTTTGACAATGTCGAGTTCATTCAGGTCCTTGCGCTCGATGTGAAGGGCGACGGTCATGCCGCAGACCTTCATGAAATCACGCAGGAGGCCGGGACTTTCGAGCAGGGTCGAAACGCCGCGAGGCTGCCAGGCCATGAAGGCGGTCGTGCGCCAGCGAGCATCAATGCATTGGGGAATATCGGCGGTGAACGCCATGACGATGGGAAAACGGTAGATCTCCAGCACATGGTTGGCTGTCTCGTCGCTGTCCAGAAAATCGTCAGCTGCCGCTTCGAAAGGTTCTCTACCATGAGGCGTTACACGGTGGATATGTTCGATAGCGTCCTGGCCGATCTGGACGATCCGGCTGATATGTTCGGCTTGATGATAGGCGAGTTCAATCAGCGGTTTCGAGATGGTGTCGTTCTCATCCGCGATAATCTCGAAGCGCTCGTCCCACTGGAGTGACACGATCGTGCCCGGGGACATGACGTTCGCCAGCATAGTCGCGCGGACGCGGGTTCCAGGAGCAGGAATTTCGAAGAAATCGGCCGCTTTGACGCTGATCTGGAGACCCTTGTCGGTGGACATGTGAACGACGCCATCGCCGGTGCCGGTGACGGCGAATTCGTCCGAGCCCAGTGGCATCAGGGCCCTGCCCAAGACCAGGAAGGGTTCCAGCATCGTCTCGGGTACGATTTCGGAGCCGACCGATGTGCAAAACGCGCGCAGCCGTTCGGCGTACAACTCGGCTGCGGGGTCCGCTTCGCTGGAAGGCGTACGGCCGAGAAAATCGTCGGCACTGCTGCGAGCGACTGGCGCGAAGGGAACCGCACCGCCCCAGGCTTCAACCTGACGGGCCGTCGATTCCGGGCTCGAGACCAGCGTGACGACCTTTTGGAAGAGAGAGTCTCTGACCCGGTCGTAAAGCTCGGCAATGCCTGTTTCCTCATCGAGGATCAGGGCGGCAAGGACCGCGTCATTGAAGAAATGGTCACGCAGGAATCCGAGCAGCATGTCCGATCGCCCCTGGCTGCCGGAAAGGGTCTCGAGTGCGCAAACAAAGAGATAGCCGAGCTGATAGCTGCCACGCCGCGGATCGATCGCGGACTGGAACATCCGTTCGAACCGGGCCCGTTCGGAAGGCATGGCGCGCAGCTCGCGCAGTCGCATAGCGTACGAGAGGCCGCTTTCATAAGCGACGTGCTGCATTTCCGGGGAAGCCGCCTTCGTCTGCAGGATAGCGTCGATCTGATTGGCTCCTGTAAGCTCAAGTTCGTGGGAGAGGCGGTCGAGATATTCTCGCGACTGTTCGCTGGGCGTGCGTGCGCCGCTGAACATGTTGAACAGGTCGAAGGGGCGCGAATACACCCCGCTTCCATCGGGACACGCCCTCCATTCTGCGTAGAGTGCCAGTCCTTCAAGAAGGGGGACAAAGAAGTTAGTGAGCGTCCTGCTGACGATAAGCGATGCATCGAAAGCCGCCCAGCGTTCATGTTCGGCCGGCGTTTCGGCCGGGATGGACGCGGCCATGTAGGCAGCATCATGATAGGTCCGGTAGGTACGCGCCGCGAGGGCGGTACCGACCGGCGTCATGAGGCACCAGTGATGGGTCGCTTCATGGATCAGCGTCAGAAAGTGCCCGACTCTTAGATCGCCGTCGATAAAGTCCGGAAAATCTCTCGAGAAATCGATCGCATCGAAGCTGGCAAAATTGGTGGCGATGTCGATCCGGGCGCTTTCGGAGAAGAGCTCAGGGCTTTTCGGCATCAACGCTGGGCTTTTCGGTCACCTTGGGCTTCGCGCCGGTTCTGCCAAACAGATAGGCGATGGCAACGGGCACCGATTGCACGGCGGCAGCTACGGCTTTCGTGTCGAGCAGCTGGATGATGACGTCCCAGTGTGCCGGATCGATCTGACCCAATTGTCCTTTCCGGCCAGATTTTGCGACGGGCTGGACTTCGATCGCAGCGGTGCCATGCAGCAGGTCGTCGAGATCGGCCTTGATGGACTCGGGTGATACGCCGTCGGGCAACTTGATCTCGAAAATGGTCGGCACTCTGTTTCACTCCTTGGCTATTGCGTGCTGGATGCATACTGGTTCGGCCGGCTTCTATCGTATCGCTGGGCAGAAGACATCATTTCTTCGCAGCTGTTAGCTGCCAACAGCTGAGAGGATAGGTGCCAACCAGCATCATCGAAATGACAGTTGAGCGTCTCGAAGGAGCGCGTTGCTGCTGGACAGTTGCCAAGCTCGTGAACGACCGATTCCGGCATCACCCAACATTCCCGCCGCCGCGTCGGAACGGCATAAGCTGGTCGCGTGCTGCCGGAAGCGGAACGCCGAGCCGTGGGACATTCCCGTCGTTCGGAGGCGAGATATCGAACGTCAGCTCCTGGCGGAAGCTGACGTCGCACGTTCGCCCAACCAGCATCCCAGACGGACAGAACCTGGGCCGTTACCGGACTGGCTGCATTTGCGTGGAAGCGCACCGAAGCGGACGTTGTACACATAGCATCTCGTTTACACCGGGAAGGTTTGAAGTTGCACGAATGTGGACTGACGGTCCCGGCTTAGCTAGCGATCTTAGCCGATGTTCAAAACGCGATCATGGTGATCCGGCTGGCTGCAAGTGTCCACAGAGTTTCCGCCGTCGTAGCTGACGTAGGCAAATTCACGATGTTAAGTTCAAACGATGGTTCGTAAGCGTCCCTCAAGCGATCGATTGCGAGCGACCCCGCTCGATCCATTGCGCGCAAGTCACGCCGGACACCGCTTCCATGAAGCCTGGGCTTCGCGCAGCGTGTTGGCCTTGCTGCCTCCGCACACCGAACTGACCGCTCTGGCGATGGAGGGGCTGAGCATCGAGGATGAACAGGAGCTAAGCGCTCCAGCGATCGAAATCGCCGATCTTACCCGCTATTATGGTGGCAGAAATCTACTTCAGGCGAAGCGCGTCGAGGTCGTCCAATTCAAATATTCGACCGCGCGAGCGACCGTTCCGGTCCGCGCCACAGACCTTTCTCCAACGCTGATGAAATTTGCTCAAGGCGAAGCCGAGCGGCGCGGGCGGCATGGCGATGTCGTCGCAGATCGGGTTTCATACGAATATGCCACTAACCGGCCAATCCATCCCGAACTCGATCAAGCCATTGCTGCGCTCGGTTCCGGTACGCTGGCGCCAAGTAGCGCGACTGGTCAGGCCGCGCAGATTGTCGCTGCGCTGGCCGGCTATAACATCGATCTGCCCGCATTTTTGCGCCGCCTCGCCTTGCTCGGACGGCTTGGCGATCTGACGCAAGCACGTCGGGGACTGGCCCGGACGCTGGCGAGCTGGAGTGCGCCGGGCGACACCCAGACCCGCTTGCGCTTGCGCGAGCTCGAACATCTCGTTCGGGAGAAGGCGGGGCTTGCCGGGCTGCGCGACAAGCTGATCGACCGGGTTGCGGTCCTCGACGAGCTCAAGGTCGATCACGAGAATGATCTCTATCCTGCGCCCGACGTCTTTCCGCCCGTCGCGACGCGGATCGAGCGCAAGGTGCTGGACGAGATCGTTGCAACAACCCGCTCGGCGAGACTGCCGCTGGTCGTGCATGGCGAGGGCGGCATGGGAAAGACCGTGCTGATGCAGGCGCTGGCCGAGCGCCTTTCCACCACGCACGCGGTCGTGCTGTTCGACGGCTATGGCGCAGGCAATTGGCGCGATCCCTCCAATCCGCGCCATCTTGCCAGCCGCACGCTCGTCCATCTCGCCAATCTGCTCGCGGCGCAGGGGCTTTCGGACCTGCTCCTGCCCACCCATCAGGAAGACGGCTTGCTCCGCGCCTTTCGCTTGCGCCTTGCCGATGCCGTTACAGGTATCCGCCAGCGCGCGGCGGCAGCCGGGGTCGCACTGGTGCTCGATGCGATCGACCATGCCGCTCTCGCCGTTCAGCCCGGCCAGCGCTCCTTTGCCCAGCTGCTGCTGCACAGTCTCTCGGTCGATCCGATCGATGGCGTGCTTGTCGTCGCCTCCTGCCGCACCGAGCGGCGCGATCAGGCAGTCGGTGGCGCTGAACATGACGACTTCCGCATTCCCGCCTTCAGCGAGGCTGAGGTCGCCGCGCTGGTGCTGGCACGCGACGCGCATGCCACCCCAGTCGATATCGCCGCACTGACCACCCGCTCGGGCGCCAATCCACGTTGCCTTGATGCCTTTCTGACCGTCGGACGGCCCTATGAAAACCATGCCGCGATCGAAGGCGACCCGCACAAGATACTAGATACGTTGATCGAGGAACGGATCACCGAGGCAAGGCGCGAGGCGATGCGCCGCGGCGCCAGCGCCCAGGCCGTCGACGCACTGCTGGCTGGACTGGCGATGCTGCCGCCGCCGGTTCCAGCGATCGAGTTGGCGGCCGCGCAGGGATTGAGCGCCAGCGATATCGAGAGTTTCGCTGCCGATCTCGCGCCGCTGCTCGAGCGAACCCGACATGGCTTGATGTTTCGGGACGAACCGACAGAGACCCTGATCATAAAAATGGCGCAAGCCGATGCCGTGGCGCGCGATGCGGTAATCGCCCGACTGACCGACCAGCAGTCCCGGTCAAGCTATGCCGCCCGCGCGCTGCCAATGGTGTTGGCACAAGCGGGTCGGGTCGAGGCGCTCACCGAGCTGGCTTTCAGCGCCACGGTGCCGGCTGGCACGAGCGATATTGGCCGGCGCGAAATCCGGATCGCCCGGATTACCGCGGCGCTTCACGCCTGCGCCCATGCTGGCCGCAGCGACGATATCCTGCGGCTCGCGCTTGAAGCATCCTTGGTCGCCGCCGGCCACGAACGCGCCGACCGCTTTCTTTACGAGCATCCCGACCTGACCGCGATCGCTGGCGACCCTGAAGCGCTGCGGCGGCTCTTCGCCACCCGGACGGGCAATCCCCAGGGCCGTCATTCCGCGCTGGCGATTGCCTATGCGCTGGCAGGCGAGCGCGGTGAAGCCGAACGCCACGCGGAACGGGCAATCGACTGGTTCAACCACGGTTTTCGCAAGGAAGGCCCGCACTATGGCTCCGGCGGGCCATCGCGGCGCTTCGATGCCGCCGGCTTCGCCTATGTCCGCCTCTTGGCCGATGACACGCGGCGCATGTTCGACTGGCTCGGCCGAAACAGCGATGCCTTCGCATATAACATCGTCAGCCGGGTACTCGACCTTGGCGATTGCCATACGGCCGGCGGTATCGACCCGCCTGGCATGGCGATACTGCGGCGTCGGCTGAGCGGCTGCCCCAGCGCATTGCCGGGCGCGGCGGCTGCGGCGCTATCGCGCTCTAATGGCGACGCTGCGCTTGATCGCCGGTTCGTCGCGCAACTCGCGGCGCCGCCACGGCCAACACCTGAAGACGGCGAGGAAGCGAGCGCGCATCAGGAAAGCTTGCCGGTCGAAGCCTTGCTTCAGGCAGCCCTACGCGCCGCGGACCTCAAATGCCGCAAGGAAGCGCGGACGATCTTCGCGCGGTTCGAAGCGCGAACCCGCACGGCCTATTCCTTTGACGACTATCGCGGCAAGGATCTCGACCCAGTCTTCGCGCTAGTCGCTGCAGGCGTAGCCGGACCGCTGGCGCGGCGTGAACCCGCGCTGATCGACCTTGCGCCGTCCGAACTGCTCGAACTCGTCCCGCCAAGCATCCGCAAGCGCGGACCAGCCGGCTTCGCGGTGGAGCTTGAAAAGCGGATCAAGGGTCAGGGGCAACGACGATCCAGGCGCAAGACCAAGCGGCGTGAGGAGGACGGGTGGCGGCAGGAACGGCTCGACCAGCAGCGCAAGCTGGTCGATCACAGGCTCAAACCGATCTTGCCCTATGCCGTTCGCATCGCCGGGATGATCAAGGCGGCGCCGTCGGCACGACGAGCGCTGGTTGCAGAATGGGTCGAAGCGATCGAAAGCGATGTCCGTGGCGCGCGCAATTATGAGTTTCGCGACGAACGATCCTATCTTGCACGGATGGGCGGACTTGCCCTGATCTTTACCGGGACGACGCTCGGCGCGCTCGACGGTCCGCTTGCTGAGCGAATCGCAGCATTGCTGATCGCCGCCAAACATGTGCCGCCCGCCCCCCTGCTCTGGGCTTGTGAGCGACTATCGAGGATACCCGGCGCGCAGGTGGCGATCATGCAACTTGCCCGGCACATCGAAGCCGCGATCCGAAGCGGCACCGATACCACCGCAAAACTGACCGACTATGGCAAGCTTGCACGCGCGGTGTGGCGGACATCCCCGCACGATGCCGCGGCATTGTTTCGCAAGGCACTCGACTTGGCTGAAGCGATGGGATCGGACGATTTCCAGCGCGCCAATTCAGTGTTGCAGCTCGCCGGCAACTATCGCGGGGCGCCGCTTGCCGACGCGGCGAGCTACGCCCTGCCGCGTATTTTCGAACTTCAGCTCGGTGACGACGATCGGTACCCGTGGGGTGAGTGGGCGGATGCCATGCGTGGGACCGCTGGCACGGTGGCCCTCGCCATGTTGTCGCGCCTCGACGAACGATCGGCCGCCCAGCTCTCGCTCACGCTGCCGCCGATGCTCACAGCGCTGGTCGAGGACGGCAATCTGCCCGCCGATATCGCGCTTGCGTTGATCGGGATCGGCGGCGCTGGCGAATGCCGTGATTTCGGGCTCGACCGGTTCGCCCGCGCTGCGCTGCCCCAAATCGATACGGCAAGTCAGCGGATTTTGTTCGACTATCTGCTGGTCGAAATCGACCGCGAGGATGGCCTCACGCCCTACGGCCGAACGATCGCGGGCCTGACTAGGCTCGCGGGGGAACGGTTCGACCCGGAGGATCCGATCCGCACGCGGCTCGCCGCGCTCGCGCGGCCCTATCGGGACGACGACGCGCCACCCTATGGCCGGGCGGAGACCGACGCGACCGTGGGCGAAATGGTGTTGGATGCAGACACGATCGATGCCGCGATCGCGCAGGATACCATGGCGCACGACGGACATCGGTTCCCTGAAAGGGTATTGCTGCAACTGGCGGCCCGCGCAAAGGACACTGGCAGCCGTCTCCGGCTTCTGCACGCGCTTATCGATGTCGATGCCCCGCTGGATGACAAGCTCCAGGCGGTCGAAGCGCACTTGGACGCGTGGGCAGCGCTGTCACCCGCGATCAGCGAAGCGCTGCCGGCAATCGGCGATCGCCTGGCCCGCCGGCATCCTGACGACCTCGCCAGCACTAGCTGGGACACCATCAGGTGCTGGCGTATCCTTGAGCGCAAGTTCGGCCTCGATCGCGGCCGGATCGCCCATGCCGCTGTGATCGGTTTCGATGCGGGCGCGCTCGACGTGGCAGGCGATGCATGGCTCTCGCTCGCTGCCGAACTCGCGCCAGCCACATCACAGCCGGCGCTCCGTCAAGGACTTGAGCGCTTTCTCACGCTGGTCGATCGCGACCTGCCCGAGGAAATCGGCGACGGGACGTGGCAGGCGGGTTTTGCCGCACCTCAAGAAGCGGTGGAAGCGGCCGCCGGATTGATCTGGATCCGGCTCGGCAATCCCTCGGCCGGGATGCGCTGGCGCGCGGCGCATGCGGTTGTCCGCCTGGCGGCACTTGGACGGCGCGATGTCATCGACGCGCTCATCGCACGCTTTGACAAGGATGCGGGCCCATTTGCTGCGCCCGCCATTCCATTCCACCGCATGGATGCGCAGCTCTTTCTCCTGCTGGCGCTGGGCCGCATCGCCCGCGAGACGCCCGACCTGCTGCTTGATCATCAGTCCTTATTCGACGGCGTCGTCGCTAACGACAAATTCCCGCATGCGGCGCTTCAAGAGGCGGCGGTCAAGGTGCTGCGCGGGCTTCTACCGGCACTGTCTGGCGATCGGGCGAAGATGCTCGAAGCTCGGCTGGTGAAGGCCAATCGCTCGCCCTTCCCGCCAGTCGCACGCGACAATTTTCACGCCGATGCGCATGGCATGCGCCCGGAAGGCACCAAGCCGCCGCGCCGCGAAATCTATCTCGATTACGACTTCAACAAATTTCACATCGCCCGGCTGATCCGCATGTTTCGCCTCGAGGCCTGGCAAATCGAGGACCGGATCACGGCTTGGGTGCGCCGTAGCGACACGACCCTCGACAGTATGTTTTCCGACCCCCGCCCGCACCATTCCGGTGACCGCTCGGATAGCTGGTCGGGCGGCTATATCCCCGAGAAGTTCCGCTACGGCGGCTATCTCGTCTGGCATGGCCTTCAACTGGCCGCCGGGGAGTTGATGCGCCAACGGGCTTGCACCGAGCCAGCCTGGACGGGAGACAGCGACAGCTGGCGCGAATTCCTCGCCGATGCCGGGATCAGCCGTGTGGATGGAGCCTGGCTGGCGGAATGGAGCGATCTGACCCCGATCGATGCGGGTGCCGAGATGCCCATGCCGAGCCGCGATCATGGGCGTTTTTACGACCCCGCGAGCGAACGCCTGCTCGCCCCGTTGATCGGACTTGATTCAGGACGTGCTGAACTCGCGGTCGCCGGAAACTGGGAGACATCGGGCGACATTGATTTGAGCGTCGTCACGATCTTCGCCCCCGAGCGGATCGCTCGCGCGGCGCTTTATGCAGGGCTGCTGACCGAAGCCTTTCACCAGGGCTTGCCGATTCAGGATGACGAACGCGAGGACGAGTTCGGCAATTCGGCCAGGAAGATCCGCGGGTGGATTGAGCAGGATAATATCTCCGACCGCGAGCTCGATCGCTTCGACCCTTATGCTGCGCTCACCGCGCAGGGCCGCCCGCGCCCCGCCCGGTGGTTGCAAACGGCCGAAGCACTGGTGCGTGCCGATCCGGCAGGCCGTCTCTGGACCCAGGCTGGTCAGCCGATCCTGCGTGGCGAGGCCTGGGGTGGGCCCGATGGACGACTCGATCGAAAAGGCGATCGGGGTGAACGGCTTTGGGCGAACCGCAACTGGCTCGCTCAGCACCTACGGGCCAGCGACATGACGCTGGCGGGGATGGTCAAGGCGCGAAGCTACACCAAGCGCGACCGCGATGACGTGGAGGGCGGCTTTCATCATCGCAGCCTTGGCTTTCTGATTGACTCGCAGGGACGTACAATCATTCCAAAGCGCGTGCCGGCCGCAGTGCGAGCCGCTGTTGCAGGACTCGGCCAATATGAGCGCTATGACTTTGCCCAGCGCTTCAGAGTCATTCTGAAAGTCCTTAATGCATGAACTTCGCTTCCGCTTGGTTCTGCTGCGCGTAACAGCGCAAACATCGTCTAGCAGCTTTAGCTCATACTGGGCCATGAAGAGGAGGCCTGAAGCAGTTGTCAGCACTCTCTTTTTGTTACGCAGGGGCCACAGGCACACGCGATAGGCGTGCTGCGGCTCGCGCGATCACCACCCGATCGAGCAACCGGCTATGAAGATCGAATCCGCGGTAATTGTCACCGATGCGGTCAACCTGCAGCAATCACAGCTTGTCCTGTCAGGCATTGTGCAATCGATGGAGACCCCACTTGCGGTCGCGGCAGACCAGGACATGCCGTATGGCATGCCCGTCAACATCGCGCACGATCAGTGCCGACCTATTGGCTGGAGCGTCCCTCGCGGCGTCTATCTTGCCAAGGACATGGCGCGGCAGTTCAGCTTGATACTAAGCCCCGAAGGCGTCGAGGATCGCGCCGCGATCAATGCTAGGCTCCGGCGCTTTGCCGAGGTGACGCAGCGTTTACAGGTCGAGCCATACCGACACGAGCTGGAGGCGCGCATTGCGGGGCTCGCTAGCGACAAGGCTACCTTGCTCTATTCGGGCGCAGCTGCAGTGGTTGAAGCCAGCCTGGCCGCCAACATATTCCCCGAGTTTTTCGCGATCGGCGGTACTCATGTGGATAAGCACGGCCTGGTCGACCTTGCCTTCCTCAAGAGCCGCACGCGCGAACTTCAACCAGGCATCTTTCACGAAACCGAGCGCGACGTGTTGCTCTTTGCCCATCCCTTCTTCCGCCGCAGCCTCTCGCGGCGGAACAGCCTGAACGCCTACGTGCTGGCGAGCTTTGCTGAAGCAGCGGCGCTTGCGGGCGTGACCGCTCGGCTGCGGCTGGATCCCGATATGATTGGCCATCCGGCTAGCGCACGCGGCGTGATTGAGCTCGAATATTGGAACGGCCCGAACTATAGCGATGACATCGCCGCGATCCCTTCCGGCGTGGCCGAGCATAAGAGCGAGGCGCGCGATCGCGTCTATTCAGGCGTCGATAAGACCCAGATCTGGTGGAAGGATCCTGAAACCCGGGCGGATTCGACTTCCGGCGCCGAGATGATCCGCACCTTTGAAATCGAAGAACTCATCGAGGATGAGAGTCCGGGGCTCCAATCTGGTCATTACGGTTGCCGCTATGCGCATGCCGAGTATGATATTGGCGCCGAGACGATCTCGCATTTCGATGGCGCCATCCGTGCATATGCGGGAGAGACCTATCTCAAGCGAATTGAGGAGAGGATCGATCGCGCCGGAAAACAGGCTAACTATCGCAAGCTGTTTCGGCTCGATGGCGCTTTGCCAATCGCGATGTGGAAGCGGGTACTGACAGACTGGTATCGGAGGAACCGACTCATTCCGGAGTATCTCGGCGCCCCCAGCGACGACCCTGAGCTCAGCAGCGCCGCGTCGTTCTCGCCTGATACGATGAAACAGCGTGCGGCTCTCAGCGCGTTCATTTGCCTCGAGCCGGCGGAAATGACGCCGCCCGACCAAATTACGGTGGGGCCCGACCAATCAGTTATTCTCAGAGATCAACCAATCGCGGTCGCCGAGATCGGGCGCGGCGCAATCGGCACGCTCCTGCGCCAATGGATCGATCCGGCGACCACCACGGCTATTGCAGCAAAAGATTCGCTAGCCAATCTCTCGCGCATTTTCCTGCCGGGCGATCCTCCTTCCGCCACCAGTTGGCGCGAGCTTGCTGAACCACTTGCTGCGGCGATCGCCGCGGAAACACGAACGGGCCGCTTGGCCCGTGTCGCGTTCGCGGCAAGCTGGACAAAGGGCCCGATCGATACGACGCTCTCGATCGAGGGCGACGCTGAACTGGTCAGTACGCTTCTTGGTAAAAGCCTCGATATCGTATGTCCTGACCGGCCGGCGAGCGAATGGGTCGAGCCGTTCAACGAGGTATTCCTCAAGCTGGCGCCCGACCTCGCGGCGCCCCTTGATTTGCCCGATGGCCTCGCCCGACTGGGCCGACTAACGCTGGATCGTTCTGGTGAGGCTACGTTCGAATTTTCTCTCAGCGAGCAGGCCCATTCGGCCTACCTTCACAGCGTCTCCGAGGAAGAGCGAATGGGCGGCGAATCTTCATAACATCGAAGTGACCCCAGCATGCTTAGCGTTGCCGAGACGCGTTCGCCAGTCGAACCTAATAGTCCATTCGAAGCAGATTAATTTTACTATGCCTCGGACGTTTTTCGAGTGGACGATGGCAGCTTTCGGGATCGTTTACACGCCGGCTGAATGACTAAATTACTGGCGCCTTCCTGACAGTCCGCATCGGAGCCATACGCCGGCAGCTTCTGTCAGGAGCAGACGTTCGCGGAGGCTGGTCTGAACGACCGGCTGTGGTCGCATGCTGCCGGAAACCGAACGCCGCGTCGAGGGACGAAGCCGCCGTTCCGAACCGCCTACTTAATCGGCGGTTTCTGACAATTTCGGACGTTGGTTCAGAATGAGCTGACACTCGGTCTGCCCAATTTGACCTGTTTGCTGGGTTTGCAACGAACGCCGCAGCCTCTCTTGCGCGGCCGGAATGCGTACTGGCTCCAGCAAGACGAACAACCGGTCATCAATGTCTGGCCAAGGGAGCGAGCTGTGACGAGATCGACGGTGTTGCTGTGATTAGTTCGACTCCGATCGCGGCGCCGACGGCAACCGTTCGTTCATCCAGAGCCACAAGTTGACTCTGCACGTCGGTGCCGACCACTAGAATGCGCCCCAGCACCTCTAATGGAGCAACTGATGTTGCCGGGCACAACCGATAATTTCGAAGCAGTACCTCTGCTGGCAGCAAGCCTATGATCGCATCGAGGTCGAGGCTCTCCGAAATAACGCCAGCGCTTTTCGCTACTATCTTGTAGATACCCGTCGCTACGTCCGGCAACAATAACGGCATTTCGACCGAGGTTCCACAGTAGAGATCGACCAGAAAGCCATATGCATCCGTTTGGGTACGCAGCGCTAACGCCGTGATCATCTCGCCGCCCATCGGTCGTGCGTTGACCTCGAGGACCTTCGGACCTCCTTCGGTAAGGATCATCTCGACATCGAATAGACCGAAGCTGAGCCCGAGTTCGTGGACAAGTCGCTCAGCCATTGCAGCGCATTGCCCCAACCCATCATCCCGAGCTGGGTCGAAAGATACAGAGCCGAAACCGGTACAGGGGTTTTCGTCATGCTTGAGGTGAAGTGCGCAGGAAATCACCGCCACCTTCAAGCCTGTCGCGGCGACTGCCGCGGATACTACCGGGCCTTCCAGCCAACCTTCGCAGATGAGCCCTCCTTTGAGGAGCCAATTCATGTGGAGTGGTAGTTGAGGCATCAAGCCGGCGAGTTCTTCCTCGTACCACTGTACGTGATCGTCGTTGTACAGCGGGTAGCAAACGCGACTGCCGGATCCCCGCACCGGTTTCACAACGCAGGGATAGCCGATCTTGCCGACCGCCTCGCGCAGGTCGGCTGTCTTAGGGATCCAGCAGAAGCGCGGGTTCATGCTCGCGTCGCTGAGGAACTGGCGAAAACGCAATTTGTCGCGGCAGATCGCTATTGCGTCGGCGTCGGTGAAACGAATGCCCGCGGCTCGAGCTGCTTCCGCAACGGGAGCCAAGACTTCGTCCTGGTCGGTTAGGATGCCGGCAATGCCGTGCTGCCTGTCGAGCGACGCGAATATTCTCGCGAATTCGAAAGCCGGTGCGGCATCCTCGATCATGAGATCCGTATCGGCGACGTTTTTCCAGACGGGACTCGCCTGACGCCGCCACCGGGACTGAATGGAGACGATCGTAAGTTCGCGCTCGCGCAGGGAATGAACGATAGGCAGCCAGCGCTCGTCCAGGTCCACGAGTACGAATGCCCGACCGCGCATCTATCAGGATAGCTTACGATAGGCGTGGCTCGCGACCGTTGACCCTGCGGGCACCCACGTGTCCGCAAGCCGCCACCCTGCGGCCGACACGCTCCCTTCGTCGATCGTTTCCCTCCACATGGCGTGGGCCCCGACGGCGTTTCGCGGCGCGAAAGTCGCCTGAGGAGCCGTCATTGCGACCCGGTGGGCCACGACCGATTTCTGTCGGACGAGTGTAGCGACAGCAACGATCGTGCAACCCCCGAAATCGAAGTCGGCGCCATCTGCCGACTCGACATGGGCATTTTGGACCCCTGCCCTTGCAAGTACTTCACGGGACAGGAGGGCTGCCTCGAAGTCGCGCTCGACCGACAAGGTCTCGCATTCCAGCGCTCGGGCAAGGAAAACTTGGGTTTGTGGCAGGGCTCCGCCCCCCACGATCGCTATGCGGTGCCGGCCGGTTTGCAACGCCCCGCACCGCCGCCATTGCTCGATCTGTCCCGCGAGAAGCTCCGTGAATCCCCGGTTGATCCACGAACCCTCGAAGGGATCACGGTCGCGCGCGCGCCCCAGCGCAGATCTTGCCAGGGCGACCTCAGTCACACTGTGCAGGCGAGCGTTAAGTCCAATTAGATCTTCCCTGAGTTGCCTCCTTGCGAGCAGCATGCGGAGCTGATCGGGCCCTAGCGTTTGGTCTGCGTAATCTAAGATCGAAACGATGCGATCATGACCAGAGCGAACAGAGGGACTTTGCATGTCCCAAGCGCCTTTCATTTCTATGCTGTTAAGCGCCGCCTGCAAGGCGTCTGCAACGCCCTCCTCAGGATCTTGAGCGCTAGGTTCCGGCGTGATCATTCCGCGGCCAGTGCGAAATGTACATAGAGGTTCCAGACGTGCCCGTCGGGTAGGCTGCGCGGGCGGCCATGGAGGATGGTTTCGCCAGCGAAGACCAAAACCTCGCCCGCCTCGGGTTCCATTGCCGTCATCGCGCCCCGTTTTCGTTCTAGGAATAGCGGCCACGGTTGCGAGTTGGTGCGATCGATACAGAGGAGCACTCCGGCACCATGGGTTGCGCTTCGATCGAAGTGCAACCGCAGGGACGCGCCGGTGTTGTATTGTCGGATCCCGTACACAACAGGATTAGCCAGCGGCTCGTCGATCTCCTCGGCGAGGAGCGCTGCGGCGTAGACTTCGAGGCGGCGTATCAGGTCGCTTGATATCGGAATTATCTCACTTGAGTTGCCATCGGGATCGATAGATCGAAGATGGGTGTGGGAGATCTCTTCAACGACAGCGCAATGTCGGTTGGAGTCGAGCTCTGCGCGGAGCGCCCGTAGGACCACAGGATCGATTGCGCGACGCGAATGTGCGAACCTTGGCTGGCGTACGCGCTCTCCAGGAAATTCGACTTCGATGGAAGATGTCGGCAGCCGAAACCACTTAGTGAGTATCGACTTATGCCCGTGAGTAACAGCATTTGCGCGGTGCCGCGTGGCGGGGTTCACTGCCAAGGCGGCGTCCAAGTTATTCCATGCAATCAGTGTTCCCAGCGACGGTCTAATCGTGATTCCGGCATTTTCGAAGACGGTTTCGCCACCGCCGTCCGGCGCCTCCAGGTAGATCAAGATCGACCAGGTCCGCTGGCCGAAAGCGCGATCAAAGGCATCGAGCCTGCTTTCCGGGAGATAATCGAAGTGGTCGGCGAAGAAGTCACCGGGTTCGTAGGTGTGAAGTTGGAAAGGTTCGGAAAAGGCGCGTGGCAGTCCAATTAGCTTCGCGGTTCGATCCTCTAACTGCTCAATCAGGTGGTCGTCTGAAAGCCCGATCTGGGATGTCCTGCTCGTGCGAACGTAGCGAGGGTCACCGTCACCGAGGATCGTCGAGGGCTGCATGCCTAACAGGCCTCGCTGGACGAAGTGGTCGCACTCACGCGAGCTCAAAAAATTCTGGACTTCGAATACTTCGCATCCCCGACCTGCATGCGTCGTCAGCTTCATTCCCTCTTCTAGGCGCGGCTGTTGATACGGACTGCGGGCTCGGGCCTTGATCGACTCGAACTCGGCAGAAAGCCCGCGCGAGCACTGCTCTGGCCCAAAGCCCGCAATCAGAAGTTCGTCGTAAACCTCCGCCCGCGAGACACCGCGTGCGAGATTGTCATTGATCCACGCGCTCCAGGCGGCGTCCATGATATTGCCGCTGTGCCGGATTAGCGCGCGGTTCGACGGGTCAATCCATAGACGTGGCGCCTTGTAACGCGCGGCGGCAAGGCATTACGGGCCTCGGTGTCCTCAGTGGCTGGTTTTTTATCGGGAGGGGGGGTCGGCTTCGGGCTGGGCCGCGGAGACGTCACGTCAGGCGTCGGCGGCGGGGTGTGCGCCTTGACGAGCAAAGAAAAGGCCATAGTCGACTCCTTTCCGTACGTTGATCTTCTTGAGGCTACTCAATTCCCAGCGGCGGGCAAGTACTAACTGCAGTGTTGGTCTACTCAGACGCAAGATCGCTTGGGTCGACCGTCGTTACGCGGCGCGAGGAGAACCGCATTCGGTATTCGTCCCCTTCGGATGAGTGTTGCATCACAAGAAGGACAGCGAGTCCCCCCGCCTCATTGCATAGCGCGCGGGTAAACCGGTTGGTCATTCCGCGAACGGGCAGCCCAACGGCAACCTCGTTCGGGAGCCGCCATTCAGGTGGTCAGAGCGGAACGACTTATGTTGGTCGAAACATGCCACTCTCAAGCTGTTCGACAAGCAACTAGTTTCACCTTGAGGCAGAAGTTCAAAGGTCCTGCTCGAAAATGAGCGTTCCGCGTGGACAGCTCAATTCTCGCCGCAACGAGAACGTCCCGGAAATTTGATGATGTTGTCTCCGGTTTCCACGCTCTGCTGGACGAGCCGCAAATTGCCTCGTCGATCTACGCCACCCAACCGCCGTTCATGGACGTCGGAAATGTCATTCCGGTCCACGCCGGAAGAGGTCGCGCAATCCTTCTCGGGCGAACCGCAAGCATCGACATAATCGCCCCAATCCTGAAGCATCCCTGCCCTTTGAGCGAAATGCTGCGCGCTGTTGTAGGCCGCACGGACGGTATCATCCTCCACGTGCGCCAGAGCCAACTCGATCCAGTCCGATCGATAGCTTTGCGATTCGTTTGCCCATGTCGAAGCCAGGGCTCGAAAACCGTGGATTGTCTGCCGGCTCCGATATCCCATCCGGTAGCAGCCGTAGAGCATGGTGTTCTCCGACATTGCGGTTTCCTCGCGATCTCCAGGGAAGATGAACCCTCCGGGCTTCACCTTTGTCAGCTCCATCCGACGCTTGAGGATGAGGACGGCCTGAGACGATAATGGCACGAGGTGCTCACGCTTCTTCTTCATGCGCTCCGCCGGCACCCTCCATGCAGGTTGCTTTCCATCCAGGTTCTCGATCTCGCCCCAGACCGCAAAGCGAACCTCCCCTGTTCGAGCCCAGGTAAGCAGGGTGAACATCATGGCGTCGCGGGTTCGATCACGCCTTCGGCTTCCATCTTCACCGTCATAGCTCGCGATGGCACGAACCAAGTCCGGCACTTCCTGTAGCGGGACACGAGCCATGTGCTTGACGCGAGGCCGGGGCTTGAGGGCACCAAGCAAATGGACGGTAGGGTTCTCGCGCGCCCATCCGTTGGCGATCGCAAACCGATAGACCTGACTCACGCATTGGTTGGCGCGCCGGCTGATATCGAGAGCCCCCCTCGCCTCGATTTTTCGGATCATGGCTAAAATCTCGGTGACCGATATTTCGGTGAGAGGTCGGTGGCCTATCGCAGGAAAGACATCGCTCTCCATTCGGCTAATCACCCGCCTCGCGTGAGCAGCATTCAATCCTTCCACGCGATTGGCGTGCCAGGCGCGGGCCACCTTTTCGAATGTGCGCTCCGCAACGTCCTGCTCCTCTGCCAGAACGACCCCTGGATCTCGGCCTTCTGCAAGGCAGGCCCTCGCCTCGTCGCGCTTGGTCCGCGCAGCCGCGAGCGGAACGTCGGGATATTTCCCGAAGCTCAGCAGCTTTTCCTTGCCGGCGAATCGGTACTTCATTCGCCACAGCTTCGAGCCGTTCGGCTGGACAAGCAGGTGCAATCCGCCGCCGTCCGTCAGCTTGTATGCGCGGCTCCGGATCGCCGCGTATTTGACTTCGAGTTCCTTGAGGGCCATGTGGGGGTATCGCCTGTTGGGGGTGCCGGCCGAAAATACCCCCAATTCCACCCCCAATTCAAATCGACGTGGGCGGTCCCACATGGACGTGAGCGGACGTTTGCGTGCCGTGACGGACGCCTTAAACGCTTGAAATTATTTTGAAAAAAGATGCCCCGAGACGTCTACGGACAAAGCTGGACTGTCTCTGAAAAGGGGGTGTGGTAGCGGAGGAGGGACTCGAACCCCCGACACGCGGATTATGATTCCGCTGCTCTAACCAGCTGAGCTACTCCGCCAAACCAGGGCCGCTGCTTGAGCGGCTCGATCCGGTGCCCTACATCGCTGCCGGGCAGGTCGCGTCCTCTAGGGGTAAGGTCGGCATCGGTCAACACCCAAAAATGCGTTCAGCCGCGAAAAGATATCGAGCGGAGCGGTCGCCACAATCCGTCCTCCCAGGCGTGCAGGCCGAAACCCCGGAAACTGAAGCCGACGGGGTTGAGCCGAGGCCCGAGTTCGGCCTGCAAGGCCAGTGCAGCAGCCCGTTCGACCTTGTTCTGGACGGTTATATGAAGACGCAGCGGACGACTGTCCTGATCGGTCAGCAAGCCGTGCATCCGCTCGGCTATCTCGCCGTGAAGCTCGACCATGCCCGGCGATTCGAGCGCGATCGCCGTGCCGTTGTCCAGCTTCATCAACCCCGCGATCCGCGCCTGAGGCGGCCTCCGCCGCGCGAGTTCGCCGAGAATCTGAAGCAGTTCCGCCTCCACGCGCGGCGGGAGCGCATGGAACAGGGTGACATGGGCGCGCAGATGGTTTCGTTCCGGCGGATAGTGCGCGCGGCGAAGGCTGTCCGCCCACTCCAGCACATCGCCCGGCAGTTCCGCCGTCACCAGCAGTGGAGCGCCCTGCTTGCGGACGGGCGACAGGAACTCACCCTCACGATTCATCCATCCGCTCCTTCATTTCCAGTGCCCTGCCCGCTCGGTCGCTTGCCAGGTCGATGACGCCGAGGCAAAAATCGGGAAAAGATCGCACCGTCATGCGAAAGGAAGCGGGCATGCGAAAGTTCCGTATCATCGCCGTCCTGATCCTCCTGTGGAACCTCGTGGGTGATGCTGCCTACCTGATGCAGGCCACGGCCAATCTCGACGAAGTTGCACGGCAGGATCCGGTGCAGGCTCAGGCATTTCGTGAGATGCCGGGCTGGGCCTGGGCCGCCTACGCCGTCGCCGTGACCAGCGGCACCATCGGCGCGATCGTGCTGCTGATGCGGCGAGGATGGGCCTGGGCGCTGTTCGCCCTGTCCTTCACAGCAGTCGTGATCCAGTTCGGCTGGACTTTCCTGGGCTTCGACCTGCTGGGGGCGAAAGGCCCCTCGGCAGCGCTATTCCCCTTGTTGATCGCCGGAATCGCGCTTGCCTCGACGATATATGCCTGGCGCAAGCGGAAAGACGGTACGCTTCAATAGCAAGCCGCCTCAGATTTCGCCGCGCTCACGTCGGATGGCGAACCACTTCTTCACGTTCTCGTTGTGCTCGGCCAGGGTCGCGGCGAAGACATGGCCGCCCGTACCGTCCGCCACCATGTAGAGCGCGTCCGTCTTCGCCGGGTTGAGCACGGCTGCGATCGAGTCGCGTCCTGGATTGGTAATCGGGTGCTTGGGAAGGCCGCTCATCGTATAGGTGTTGTAATCGTTGACCGCGCGGATTTCGGACTGACGAATCCGCCGCCCGAGCGGTTTGCCCTTGGTGATCGGATAGATGATCGTCGGATCGGCCTGGAGCGGCATGCCGATCCGCACGCGGTTCGAATAGAGCCCGGCCACCATGCGCCGTTCGGACGGCTTCCCGGTTTCCTTCTCCACGATCGAGGCGAGGATGAGCGCCTGCTCGGGAGTCTTGACGGCGATGCCCGGCGCGCGCTTTTCCCATAGCTCCTTGAGCGTCTGGGTCATGGCAGCCTGCATGCGCCGCAGGATGGCGGCACGCGGCTCGCCGTTCTCGTAGGCGTAGCTGTCGGGAAGGACGGACCCCTCGTCCGGCGTCGAGACTTCGCCGCTCAGATGTTCCTGCGCCTTGAGACGCTCGTAGACCATGATCGACGGCATACCTTCCGGCACCATCACGAAGCGGCGCACCATGTCGTCACTGGAAAGGATCGCAAGCACGCGCGAGGCGCTGGCGTGGGCGGGAATGGCGAACTCACCCGCCTTGATCGCGCCCCCACCGCCGAACACGCGCGCGCGCAGCGTGAAGCCCTGCGCGCTGCGCACGACGCCCTGCTTCTCCAGCCGCTCCGCAACCGCAGAGAGGCTGGCGCCGGCAGGCACCAAAAAGTGGCGGTCTTCCTTCAGGGGGCCTGAACCGTACCAGCCGCCCACGAAGGACCACAGGGCGATGACAGCCGCAAGGCCGATGGCCGCGACGAGTATCCAGTTGCGCCGCGACATCATCGCCCCTCAGTCCTTCTCGATCAGTCGATCTTGCGCATCACCAGGCTGGCGTTGGTGCCGCCGAAGCCGAACGAGTTGTTCAGAACGGCGCGCACTTCGCGCTTCTTGGCGACATGCGGCACCAGGTCGACGCCCTCGCAACCCTCGTCCGGATTGTCGAGGTTGAGCGTCGGCGGAACGATCTGGTCGCGCAGCGCCAGGATGCAGAAGATCGATTCGACCGCACCGGCACCGCCCAGAAGATGGCCGATGGCCGACTTGGTCGAACTCATCGAAACGCTGCCGATGGCATCGCCGAACAGGCGGCGCACGGCGCCGAGTTCGATGGTGTCGGCCATGGTCGAAGTGCCGTGGGCGTTGATGTAGTCGATGTCGGCCGGGGTCATACCGGCCTTCTTCAGCGCCATCTGCATCGAGCGATAGGCACCGTCGCCAGTAGGCTCCGGGGCAGTGACGTGGAAGGCATCGCCCGACAGGCCGTAGCCGATCACTTCGCAGTAGATCTTCGCGCCGCGCGCCTTGGCGTGTTCGTACTCTTCCAGCACGAGAACGCCGGCGCCCTCGCCCATGACGAAACCGTCACGATCCTTGTCGTAGGGACGGCTGGCCTGTTCGGGACGGTCGTTGAAGCTGCTGTTGAGCGCGCGGGCCTGTGCGAAGCCGGCAATGCCGATCGGGCAGACGGTCGATTCGGCGCCGCCCGCCAGCATGATGTCGGCATCGCCGTCCTTGATCATGCGCGCGGCATCGCCGATCGAGTGGGCGCCGGTCGAGCAGGCGGTGACCACTGCGTGGTTCGGGCCCTTGAGGCCGTACTTGATCGAAACCTGACCCGAGATCAGGTTGATGAGGCGTCCATGCACGAAGTGCGGCGAGACGCGGCTTGGGCCCTTTTCGGCCAGCACCAGCGATTCGCTTTCGATGCCCGGCAACCCGCCGATGCCCGAACCGATCGAGCAGCCGGCCATGAGCTTGTCTTCCTCGCTCATGTCGGTCAGCCCGGCGTCTTCCAGCGCCTGGCCCGCGGCGTCGATGCCGTAGACGATGAAGGGATCGACCTGGCGCTGGACCTTGTGATCGACACGCTTGTTGGGATCGAAGCCATACTCGTGGTCGGCCGGCTTCACTTCGCAGGCGATCTGGCACTTCTGGTCCGAGGCATCGAAGCGGGTGATCGGGCCTGCCCCGCTCTTGCTCGCAAGGATGTTGGCCCAGGCGGTCTCGACGTCGGCCCCGAGCGGGGTGACAAGACCAAGTCCAGTGACGACAACACGACGCATTCATGCTCTCCGAAAAAGCAATTTGGCCGAACCTGCGGCTGGCGCGAACCAGCCCGCAGAAACGGCAACAGGCCCGCCCCCTTAGAGGTCGAGCCTGTCGAGTTCAATCCGGTTATGAACCGGGATCACAGCCGCCCGCAACCCGGCCCAAGGCCGAAAAATGCGAGAGTAGCCGAAGAGCGGGGCTCAGCCCTTGTTCTCTTCGATGTACTTGATGGCATCCGAAACGGTGCTGATCTTCTCGGCAGCATCGTCAGGGATTTCGACGCCGAATTCTTCTTCGAACGCCATGACCAGCTCGACGATGTCAAGCGAGTCAGCGCCCAGATCGTCGATGAAGCTTGCTTCTTCCGTCACCTTGTCGGCTTCGACGCCCAGGTGTTCGACGACGATCTTCTTAACCCGATCGGCGGTATCGCTCATTGAATAAACCCCTTCAAAAATTCGCGAGGTGCTGAATCTCGCCTGCCGCCCTAATGATTGGGGGCCGCGCTGGCAAGCCTCGCACACAAGATAGGATCACGACGCCAAAGCGCCATGGCCCGATTTACCCACGACCCGCCCCCGTTTCCAGTTTGTTGCCGGGTCAGGGTGTTTTCGGATCGTGGAGGTTGGGCAGCGGAGCCGAGGCCCGCCGCCCGGCGGAAAAAACGAACTCAGTTCTTCTGCGGTTCAACCACACGCATGTGCAGTTCGCGCAGCTGCTTGGATTCAGCCGGGCTCGGCGCGCCCATCAGCAGGTCTTCCGCGCGCTGGTTCATCGGGAACAGCGTGATCTCGCGAAGGTTCTGCGCACCGCAGAGGAGCATGACGATGCGGTCCACACCAGCCGCCATGCCGCCGTGCGGCGGGGCGCCGTACTGGAAGGCGCGGTAGAGACCGCCGAAGCGATCTTCCACGTCCTGCTTGGTCAGGCCCACCATCTCGAAGGCCTTGACCATCAGTTCGGGGCTCTGGTTGCGGATCGAGCCCGAGGCGATCTCGTAGCCGTTGCAGACGAGGTCGTACTGGAACGCCTTGATCGTCAGCGGGTCCTGGCCTTCCAGCGCTTCCATGCCGCCCTGCGGCATCGAGAACGGGTTGTGCGCGAAATCGACCTTCTTGTTGTCCTCGTCCCATTCGAAGAACGGGAAATCGACGATCCAGCACAGCTCGAAGCGGTCCTTGTCGATCAGGTCGAGCTGCTCGCCGGTGCGGATGCGGGCGAGACCGGCCAGCTTGGCAGCCTGCTCTTCCTTGCCGGCGGCGAAGAACACGCCGTCGTTCGGGCCGAGACCCAGCGCTGCGATCAGCGCAGCGGTCTTTTCCTCGCCATGGTTCTTGGCGATCGGGCCGCCGGGGACGCCGTCCTTGATGTTGATGTAGCCGAGGCCGGAGTAGCCCTCGCCGCGCGCCCAGACGTTCATCTCGTCGAAGAACTTGCGGCTGCCGGCGCCTGCGCCCGGAGCCGGGATGGCGCGGATCGTGCCGCCATTCGCGACGATGCCGGCGAAGATGCCGAAGCCCGATTCGACGAAGTGCTCGGTCACGTCCTTGATGATCAGCGGGTTGCGCAGGTCCGGCTTGTCCGATCCGTAGTCCAGCATCGACTGGGCGTGCGGAATGCGGCGGAATTCACCGGCAGGCGTCACCGGCTTGCCTTCGGCGAAGTCTGCGAAGACGCTCTGGAGCACGGGCTCCATGGTTTCCCAGACTTCTTCCTGCGTCACGAAGCTCATTTCGAGGTCGAGCTGGTAGAACTCGCCCGGCAGGCGGTCTGCGCGCGGATCTTCGTCGCGGAAGCAGGGCGCGATCTGGAAGTAACGGTCGAAACCGGCGACCATCAGCAGCTGCTTGTACTGCTGCGGCGCCTGCGGCAGCGCGTAGAACTTGCCGGGATGGATGCGGCTCGGCACCAGGAAGTCGCGCGCGCCTTCCGGGCTGGAAGCGGTGAGGATCGGCGTCGAATATTCGGTGAAGCCGATGCCTTCCATCTTGCGGCGCATGTCCGAGATGATCTTCGTGCGCTTGACGATGTTGGCGTGCAGCGTGTCGCGGCGCAGGTCGAGGAAGCGATAGCGCAGGCGGATATCCTCGGGATATTCCTGCTCGCCCGCCACCGGCATCGGCAGCTCCTCGGCGCGGCTGATCACCTTGGCGGAGCGGGCGTAGACCTCGATCGCGCCGGTGGCGAGGTTGGCGTTCACCGTCGATTCGGTGCGGGCCTTCACCACGCCCTCGATCGTCACCACCGATTCGACGCGCAGCGAATCGAGCAGTTCCAGTGCCGCGCTGTCGGTGTCGGCGACGACCTGGGTCATGCCGTAGTGGTCGCGCAGGTCGACGAAGAGGACGCCGCCGTGATCGCGCTTGCGATGCACCCAGCCCGAGAGGCGAACGGTCTGGCCGACCTCGGCAGCGGTCAGGGCGCCGCAGGTGTGGGAGCGATAGAGATGAGTCATGGCGGGCTCGCGCTTCTTCTGATCGGAATTGAGTTGCAAGCCGAGGCCCCTAGTCGAGTGGCGCGGCGATTTCCAGAAGAGAAAGGGTTTCGCCCGGAGACGTGAAAGCCCGCGGCCCCTCGCCCGGCCTCGATGCCTGACCTCAAATCATCGCGCCTCCGTGTAAGACTCTATGAAATCCGAACCCGCGCTAACCTGAAATAAACCATTGCGCCTTAAGCTCTGCGACGAAACGGGTTTCGCCAATGGATCGCATGGACGACACGCAGAGTTCTGAAGCCGGTGGTGAGGAAGCTGGCGGCGAGGAAACTGGAGCCGACCAAGGCCCGCAGGCCTGGCACCTTCCCCCGCCCGGCATCCACGTCACCGGCTCCCAGCTTCGCCACCGCCTGATCACGGCCGAGAGCATCGCCGAACTGGAAACGGCTTCCGCGCCGAGCCTTTTGGGCCGGATCCTGGGCAGTCTGCGCCGCAAATAGGCAGATTCGTCATTTGTCGGAGAATATGACGAGCGGGAAACATTGATCCGCCGCCCGCTTCGCGTTACCGCGACGGTCGAAATGAAAATCCACCCGCTGATAACGAAGACCGACGACCTCGCCGCGCTGTGCGAACGCCTTGCGAAATCCGATTTCGTGGCGGTCGACACCGAATTCATGCGCGAGAACACCTATTGGCCCGAACTCTGCCTGGTGCAGATCGCCAATACCGAGGAAGCGGCCGCGATCGACCCGATGGCAGAGGGGCTCGACATGACCCCGCTGCTCGACCTGCTCACCGACAACGAGGACGTGCTGAAAGTCTTCCACGCCGGCGGCCAGGACGTGGAGATCATCTACAACGCCACGGGGCGCACGCCGCACCCGATCTTCGACACCCAGATCGCGATGATGGCGATCAGCCAGTCCGAGCAGATCGGCTATTCCAACCTCGTCGAATCGTGGATGGGCCTCACCATCGACAAGGGCGCGCGCTTTACCGACTGGTCGCGCCGTCCGCTGACCGAGCGGCAGATCGAATATGCCATCGGTGACGTCACCCACCTCTCCAAGATCTTCCCCAAGATGCTGAAGCGCCTGATCAAGACCGGGCGCGGCGAATGGCTCGATCAGGAGATGGAGAAGCTCGCCGATCCGGAGCACTATCGCAACGATCCGGCCCAGGCCTGGAAGCGAATCAAGGCAGCCGGCCGCAACCCGGCGATGCTCGGGCGCCTCAAGGCCATCGCCGAATGGCGCGAGTACGAGGCCCAGGGCAAGAACATCCCGCGCGGCCGCATCGCCCGTGACGAAACCCTGGCGGATATCGCCAGCCACCCGCCCAAGCAGCAGGCCGACCTCGCCAAGGTTCGCGGTCTTTCGCAGGGCTGGAAGGACAACGATATCGGCAAGCGCCTGATGAACACCATCGCCAAGGCCCAGCCCATGTCCGAAGACGAACTTCCGCCGCGCACGCCCAAGGGCGCGCCGCTCGGCAAGGAAGGCTCGCTGGTGGCCGATCTCCTCAAGCTGCTGCTGAAGATTCGCGCGCGCGAGATCGACGTGGCGGCCCGCCTGCTTGCCCGCAGCGAGGATCTTGAACTGCTGGCTGCCGGCGTGCGCAAGAAGCTGCCGATCCTCGAAGGCTGGCGCTACGAAGTGTTCGGGTGCGACGCCCTCGCCCTGGTCGAAGGCAAGCTCGCCTTCGCCGTGGAGAACGGCAAACTCAAGATGACGCGCGTCGAGGACGAGGTGGTCGAGGAAACCGCCGAGGCTTCCGACGAGGCGGCAACCGAGGAATAAGGCCGCTCAGGACGCCTTGAAAAGTTGAGGAAGCCGTCGTCCCGGACTTGATCCGGGACCGCTGGCAGGTCTTTAGGCGCTACCTTGCGTCAGGGCGCCCTACTGAGAGTTAGGTGAGACACAGCCAGCGGTCCCGGATCAAGTCCGGGACGACGTGCACTCGGCCTCCTCTTCGCCCCCGCTCAGCAAAAGCAAATGCTTGGCGAACGGCCAGGGTTCGTGCGATAGCCGGCGCGTGACCGTATACCAGCCCACGCTCAAGCAGCTCCAGTACCTTGTCGCCTTGCACGAACACGGGCATTTCGGCCGTGCCGCCGATGCCTGCTTCGTTTCGCAATCCACCCTTTCGGCGGGCCTGCGCGACCTGGAGGCGCTGCTCGGGGTGACACTCGTCGAGCGTACCAAGCGCGCGGTGCGGTTTACCCCGCTCGGCAATGCCGTCGTCGCCAAGGCCCATCGCATCCTGCGCGAGACGGAGGAGCTGTCGGATCTCGTGCAGTCCAGCGGCAAGCCGCTCTCCGGCGAAGTGCGCATGAGCGTGATCCCCACGATCGCGCCGTTCCTGCTGCCGCGCATGCTCCCCCGGCTGAGGCGCGAACGGCCAAATCTCAAGCTGTTCCTGCGTGAGGAGCCAAGCCAGGCCGCCATCGAATCGCTCCACCACGGCCGGGCCGACTGCGTCCTGCTGGCGCTTCCTTATGCCACCGGGGAAATCGAGAAGGAGACGATCGAACTAGACGCCTTCTTCGTGGCCTTCCCCAACGACGACCCGCGCAATCCACCCGCCGAGGTCGGTCCGGACGTCATCGACGAACATCGCCTGCTGCTGCTGGAAGACGGGCATTGCCTGAAGGACCACGCGCTGGCCGCCTGCAATCGCCCCGAACTGCGCGCCTCGGCCACAATGATCGGCACTTCGCTGCATACTCTGGTGCAGATGGTGGACAATGGCCTGGGCCTGACCATGCTGCCGGAAATGGCTATCGACGCGGGCATCCTGAACGGCACCAACGTCGTCGCCCGCCCCCTGCTCTCGCCTAACGCTAACCGTGAAATCGCGCTGGTCTGGCGCAAGAACTCGCCTCGCGGGGACGAATTCCGGCTGCTCGCCGATGAGCTGCGGGCAGGGTAGAACAGGAAAATCGGTGAGCGCGCTACGCATAGGCGGCGCGCAGCGCTGACATTCCGAGGGTCTGGGGGATCATCCCCCAGGACTTCCGTTTACGTCTTCACCCGCAGCGTCTGCAGCCCCAGTCCCAGCGCTGCGATCGCGGTGCCCAGCACGACCACCCCGGTCCAGCCCCAGTTGTGCCAGGCCACCGTAGCCGCTCCGGAACTGGCCGAACCGGCGAAGAACATCGATGCCATGTAGACGGTGTTGATCCGCGAGCGGGCTTCGGGTCGCAGGGCGTAGATGATGCTCTGGTTGGAAATCTGGCTTGCCTGGATCGCGAAGTCGAGCAGCAGCACGCCCACGATCAGCCCGACGATCGAGGTCCAGAAACCGAAGACCAGCCAGGAAACCAGGGTAAGGGCGCTGGCGGCGACGATCACCGGATGCGGCCCGCGCCGGTCGGCAATGCGGCCCGCGATCGGCGCCGCCAGCACGCCCGCGGCGCCGAGGACACCGAACAGCCCTGCCACCTCGGAACCCAACCCGAAACGCGGTTCCTGCAAATGCAGTGCGAGGATCGTCCAGAACACGCTGAACACGCCGAACTGGGTGCATTGGGTGAACGTGGCCAGCCGCAAGGCCGGAAACTCGCGCCACAGATCGCCCAGGGATGCCATCAACCCGAGGTAGCCGAGGCCTCCCGACTGGGGACGACTGCGCGGCAGCTGCCAGGCCATGAGCGCGGCCGTCAGCAGGGCCAGCGGCACGGCGAGCCAGAACATCGCCCGCCAGCCGAACGCGCCGCCGACGAAGCCCGCCAGGGTACGACTGAGCAGAATACCGCAGAGCAACCCCGCCATGACCGTGCCGACCACGGCGCCCCGCTTCTCTTCAGGTGCGAGATTGGCTGCGAGGGGCACGATCTGCTGCGCAACCGAGGCAAGCAGGCCGACCAGCAGCGAGGCTGCCAGCACCGTGGCTCCGGTAGGCGCCAGCGCTACAAGGGCCAGGGCCAGGGAAAGTGCGATACACTGGCTAACGATCAGTCGCTTGCGTTCCAGCAGATCGCCCAGCGGCACCAGCAGGAACAGGCCCGCCGCATAGCCGAGCTGGGTCGCGGTAGGCACGTAAGTGATCGCGGTGCCCGATATCTCGCGTTCCATCAGGCCCAGCATCGGCTGGCCATAATAGATGTTCGCCACGGTCAGGCCGGCGGAAGCGGCCAGCGCGAACACCAGCGATCGGCCGAAAGCACGCGCGCGAGGCGGCTCGTCGGGCGATGAAGGCTGTTGGGCCGGGGTAGTGGAAGAGGCGCGGGAGGCGGTGATGGGAATGTCCTTGAATGAAGCCCCCCAAACTCGCGCTCGCCGTGCCCGGCGATCAGGCTTGTGCCAAACGCAACAAGTTCAAGCCTGGCCGCGAAATTTGCAAATCGGACGACTGCGCTGGGCGCTGGGCCTCGCGATCAGTCCATATGCTTGAGGCCGACTCGCAAATAGTCCCAGCCAGTGATCAGCGTGAGCGCTGCCGCAGCCCATAGCGTGGTGAGGCCAACCGTATGGGGAACGTTCACTTCCAGAGCGCCCAGTTCGATGTTCCACCAGGGCATCGCCGCGCCAAGCACGAGCGCGCCCAGCGAGATCAGCTGAAAGGTCGTCTTCCACTTGGCCAGGCGGCTGACGGGGACCGACACTTGCAATCCGCCAAGAAATTCACGCAGTCCCGAAACCGCGATCTCTCGCACGAGAATGATCAGCCCGGCGATGACATGCATGTCGCCCACGAAAGGTCCGGTCAGGATGCCTTGTGCCGTCAGCACCAGGATCACCGTGGCGACCATGATCTTGTCGGCGATGGGGTCCAGAAAAACGCCCAGTTTCGACACCGTCCCACTGGACCGGGCGAGGTAGCCGTCGAAATAGTCTGTTATGCCCATCAGGCAGTAGAGGCCGAAGGCCAAGCCGTAGCCGAATTCCCATCGTGGCCACCACAGCAGGAAGGCCAGGAGGGGAAGCGCGACGATCCGCGAGAGCGTGAGGATATTCGGCAAGGTCAGCATGTTCCCTAGCCCATAGCCTCGATTCTCGCGTTTGAGAATTGCCTTGTGAGAACGGTGTGAGAACTGAGCGAAAGCGGTCCAGCGATGGCTGGAACGTTTGTTGCCAAACCATTTCATGCCCTACCGCCCGCCCAGCGGCCCGGCAAAAAACGCCTTACGGGGCTTGTGCCCTCGCCCTACCGCATTAAGTGTCGCCGCTATGATGAAGCGAGGCCGCCGAATTTTTCCGACATGACCACGACGACTCAACTCATCCGGGCCAGGCGTTTCCTGCCCCTGTTCGTCACCCAGTTGCTTGGCGCGTTCAACGACAACCTGTTCAAGAACGCCATGGTGCTGTTCGTCGTCTACGGCGTCTACAACTCGGAAACCGCCGAAGCGCGGTTCAGCGCGCTGGCCTCGGGGATTTTCGTGATCCCCTTCTTCCTGCTTTCGGCGCTGGCCGGGCAGATGGCGGACATGCGGGACAAGTCTCGGATCATCCGCATCGTGAAGTTCTGCGAAATCATCATCATGGTGGTGGGCGGCACCGGTCTTGCGCTGGCATGGCAGGGCATCGCGCTGCATCTGGTGGCTATCCCGCTGATGCTGCTGGCGCTCTTCGCGATGGGCGTCCACTCCACCTTCTTCGGCCCGATCAAGTACGCCATCCTGCCGCAGCACCTGAAGGACAACGAAGTTCTGTCCGGCACCGGCCTGGTCGAGGCCGGCACTTACATCGCGGTGCTGGCCGGGACGATCGTCGCGGGATGGATCAGCGTCGATACGGCGGCCGTGATGGTCGTCGTGATCGCGGCGATCGGCTACCTTGCGGGGAGGCAAGTCCCTTCCGCGCCGCCGCTGGGCAAGCTGGAGCCCATCGACTACCACGTCATCCGCTCTTCGATAAACCTGGTCCGCACCACCATGCAGGACCGCCGCGTCTATCTGGCGATCTGCTCGATCAGCTTCTTCTGGGCGATCGGCACCGTGCTGTTCGTGCACTTCCCGCCGCTGGCCAAGAACATGCTCCACGCCAGCAAGGAAGTGGCGAGCCTGTTCCTGGTGATCTTCTCGGTCGGTGTGGCCATCGGGTCCGTCGCCATCAATGCCCTGCTCAAGGGCTCGGTCTCGGCGCGCTGGTCGCCGCTTTCGGTGATCGGCATGGGGCTGTTCCTGCTGGCCTTCCAGCAGGTCTGCGCGATCTGGCCTCCGCACGGAGGGCCGGAAAAGCTGATGAACGTGGCGACCTTCGTCATCCAGCCGCTGGCCTTGCCGCTCCTGCTGACCCTTTTGGGCATCGCGGTTTGCGGCGGCATGTTCGTGGTGCCGCTCTACGCGTTCCTGACCACTTTCGTGGACAAGTCCCAGACCGCACGCACCATCGCGGCCAACAATATCGTCAATTCCGGCGCCATGGTGGTCGGTGCCATGGCCACGGGGCTCATGTCCCTGCTCGGGCTGGCCGTGGTGACCCAGCTCATGATCGTGGCGATATGCTGCGTGGCCTCCGCCTGGCTCGGCCTGCTGCTCTATCGTGCCGAGCGGGCCGCGAAGCGCCCCTGACGCTCCAGCCTCAAGCGATGAAGGCGAAGACCGCCGCCAGAACCGCGCAGTAAGTCGAGAGGAAGCTGCGCCAATCCGCGCCGCTCATTACCCAGCCGGCAACCACGCGTTGCCGGGCACGGCTGTCGCGTGATCGGGCCAAGGAGCGCCGGTACGGATGACCGGCCTGTTCACGGATGAGAACGCCTGGGCTTCTGGACATGCTCCACATGAGGACCAGCGTAACGCTTTGTTTACCTTACGCCACTCATCCAAACGGATCATCCCGAAGCGGGACATATGTCCCAGGATCGTGCTGCGGACCTGCCACAAAAAAGGCCGCCCGAAGGCGACCCTTTTCTGCTCCGACATCACGCCGGATCGAAGGTCAGACCCGGTCGCCGAGCGCGCCCTTGACCTTGCCGACGCCCTGCTGGACTTCGCCCTTCGTTTCCTGGGCCTTGCCCTCAGCCTGCTGGGCCGGATCGTTGCGGGCCTTGCCGATGGCCTGCTTGGCATTGCCGGCGATTTCGTTGCCGAGGCCCTTGATGGTGTCCTTGAGTTCACCCATGATCGATACTCCTTTTCGGTTTCGGCTCATTTGGCCGTCTACACGTTGAAGAAACCGAACCGAGGCTCAGGAAGTTGCACCCGCCTGCGCCGAAACGTTCTACGCCAGCGACGAACTCAGCGATCCGCCAGGGTGAGGATGTAATCCCAGTCTTCCGGCGTCACTTCCGCAACCGACAGACGGGACAACTTAAGCATCTCCATCTCGGCGAGCCGGGGATCGGCCTTCATCTGCTTGAGCGATACCGGACGCGCCACCTTGCGCACGGGCTTCACCTTCACCGCGGCCCATTTTCCCTCCGGATCCGATGGGTCCGTCAGGCCGGACTGGCTGATCGTGACGATGCCCACGATCTCCTTGCCGATGTTGGAATGATAGAAGAAGGCCTCATCCCCCACCTGCATCGCCCGCAGGTTGTTCGCGGCGCGATGGTTGCGCACGCCGTCCCAGGTGCCCTCGCCTTCGGCCTCCAGATCGTTCCAGCCATAGGCATCGGGTTCGGACTTCATCAGCCAGTAGCGCTTTGCCATCGGGTGCCTTTCGATTTCGCGTTGCGGCAATAAACTTCTATGGGGGCGGCATAACGATTCAATCGGTGGAAACAACAGCGGCGATTCGGCGCCCTGGCGGAGTGCGGGAAACCGTGTCCCGATCCTGGCCTGATCCTGTTTTGCCCCCGATTCTTTTGGAAGACCATGATGAACCTTGCCCAGATTCCCGTCCTCAGCCTCGAAGACGATCGCGCCGAGTTTTCCCAGCGCATCGGCGAAAGCTTCCGCACCTTCGGATTCGCCATGGTGCGCGATCACGGCATCGACCAGGCCCTGATCGATCGCGCCTGGGCGCTGACCGAGCAGTTCTTCGCCCTGCCCGACGACGTGAAGCGCGCCTACTTCATCGCCGGACAAGGCGGCGCGCGCGGCTATACGCCGTTCCGCACCGAAGTGGCCAAGGGTGCGACGGAAAAGGATCTCAAGGAATTCTGGCACATCGGCCGCGATCTGCCCGCCGGCTCGCCGCTTGCCGCCTCGATGCCGCCGAACGTCTGGCCCGATGAGATCGAGGGCTTCCGGGAAACCTTCACCGAACTCTATGCGCAGTTCGACAAGGCGGGCGCCGAAATCCTCTCCGCCATCGCCGTCTATCTCGGCGTCGATGCGCGCTGGTTCGACCCCGCCATCGAAGACGGTAATTCGGTGCTGCGCCTGCTCCACTATCCGCCGGTGAGCCAGGGTGCCGGCGGAGCCATCCGGGCCGGCGCGCATGAGGATATCAACCTCATCACCCTGCTTCTCGGCGCGCAGGAAGCCGGTCTCGAACTGCTCGGCAAGAATGGCGAGTGGCTGTCGATCGCCCCGCCCGAAGGCGCCGTGGTGGTCAATATCGGCGACATGCTCCAGCGCCTAACCAACCACGTCCTGCCCTCCACCACGCATCGCGTCCGCAACCCCGAGGGCGACCGCGCCGCGCACAGCCGCTATTCGATGCCGTTCTTCCTGCACTTGCGCAGCGACTTCCCGTTCAAGACGCTGGAACAGTGCATCACCGATGAAAACCCGGACCGTTACCCCGTCAGCATCACCGCCGACGACTACCTCCAGGAGCGCCTGCGCGAAATCGGCCTGAAGATGTAAGCGCCCATTTAAAATGCGGCACCGGCCCGCGCGCCCCGGTATCTCTGCCGAGGGCGCGCGGGCCGCTTGTCCGATTTAACCAATATTTCAGTCCAGTGCCCTAAGAAACCTCCCGGGGATCGAGCGGGGGGACGTGGGGTGATCAAGGCTGGGGCTGAGCAAAGCCGGACGTTCGAAGACGGGGACCGCCAGGTCGATATCGTCGCACTCGGCATCGTCACCGCCGCGATCCTGCTCTTCGTTGCCACCGGCGCGGCGATCGGCCCTGCCGTCGTCAGATCGCTGGCCGGACAGGGACCCGGCCCCGACCGCTTTCTGGTCAACGCCTTCGTCCTCAACATCGCCATCATCATCTTCGGATGGAGTCGCTATCGCGAACTCTGCGCCGAAATCCGGCAGCGCAAGGCCGCAGAGCAGCACGCCCGCCACCTCGCGGAAACCGATCCGCTGACCGGCTTCCTCAATCGCCGCAGCTTCCACCGCGCCGTGGAAGACATGGTCCGGCAGGCCGCGCTGCGCGATCGGAAGGTCGTTCTGGCGATGATCGACCTCGACAACTTCAAGCAAGTAAACGACCGCAACGGTCACGACACCGGCGATCGCCTGCTTCAGGAATGCGCCCGGCGTATTTCCGGCTGCCTTCCCCACGGTGCCCTGATCAGCCGCATCGGCGGTGACGAGTTCTCGGTCGCGCTGGAATTCGACCGGGATCGCGAGGAACGGGTCGATCGCATCGCCGCGTCTCTCGTGGAAGCCATCGGCCAGAGTGCCGCGCAAAACTTCGCGGGGGCAGACGTCACCGCTTCGATCGGGCTGGCGCGTTCGGATGTCGCCTTTTCCGGCGTGGCGCATTCGGACGATGCCCCAGAACGCCGGAATGCCGATGCCCTGCTGGAAATGGCCGACATCGCCATGTACCATGCCAAGCGACAGGGCCGGAACAGCTTCTACTGGTTCGAAACGCCGATGGCGGACGAGATGCGCTTCCGCAACGATCTGGAAAGCGGCATCCGCCAGGGCATCGCCATGGGCGAATTCGTGCCCTTCTACGAGCGGCAGGTCGATCTCCAGACAGGCGAACTCACCGGTTTCGAAATGCTGGCGCGCTGGAATTCACCGCGTTTCGGCGTGGTCGCGCCCGACATCTTCATACCCGTCGCCGAAGAGATCGGTGCCATCGCCGAACTGTCCGAGGGGCTCATCGCCCGCGCTCTTCAGGATGCGCTGGAATGGGATGCGCGGCTGACGCTCTCGGTCAACATCTCGCCGGTCCAGATGCGTGATCCCTGGTTTGCGCAGAAGCTGCTGAAGCTTCTGCTCGAAGCCGCCTTCCCACCTCAACGGCTGGAGATCGAGATCACCGAATCCTGCCTGCACCAGAACATCGCGCAAGTCCGCTCGCTGATAGACAGCCTGAAGAACCAGGGAATCAAGGTCTGCCTGGACGATTTCGGCACCGGCTTCAGTTCGCTCGCCATGCTGCGCAGCCTGCCGTTCGACCGCATCAAGATCGACCGCAGTTTCGTGACCAACCTTGCTGGCAACAAGGACAGCGCCGCGATCGTCCATGCCATAGCCCTGCTCGGCCAGGGGCTCGACCTGCCGGTGACCGCCGAGGGAATCGAGAACGACGAAGTTCTCTCGCATCTCCGGCAATATGGGCCGATCAAGGGCCAGGGATATCTCTACGGTCGCCCGCGTCCTGCGGAGCAACTGGCGGAGTGGCTTCCGGGTGTCGCCATCGTGGCCGCCCCGGAAACCGTGAACGACCTGGCAATCCTGCGCAGCCAGATCGAGGCGCGGCGGCGCGAAGAACAGGCGCTTTCGGCTCCGGCCTCGCAGGATCCGCAGTTCCGCCTCGCCTGAGCGAACGTTCGCGCGGCTTTCGCTGGACCTGGCGCGGCGTAACGCATAAATCGCCGCCATGCGGATCGATTTCACCAAGATGCATGGCCTGGGCAACGATTTCATCGTTCTCGATGGGCGCTCCGGCGCGCTGCCGGTCGTGGACGCGGCGTTGGCGGCGGCCCTGGCCGACCGTCATACCGGCATCGGCTGCGACCAGTTGATCGTGCTTGCCCCGTCCGATCGCGGCGACTTCCGGATGCGCATCTTCAATGGTGACGGCAGCGAAGTGGAAGCCTGCGGCAATGCCACCCGCGCTATCGGCCTGCTCCACGGCCGGCCCGCCCTGATCGAAACCCTGGGGGGCATGGTTTCCACCACGCCGACCGACACGGGGATCAGCGTCGAAATGGGCAAGCCCCGCTTCGACTGGGAGGCCATCCCGCTCGGTTATCCCATGGACACCCACAGGATGCCGGTGGCCTGGGAAGAGCTGGTCAATCCCATCGCGGTGAACGTCGGCAATCCGCATGTCATCTTCTTCGTGGACGATCCCTACGCGATCGACATGGCGCGCCTCGGTCCGCTGATCGAGAACGACCCGCTGTTCCCGGAGCGGATCAACGTGAACGTCGCTGCCGCGACCGCTCGCGATGCCATCACCCTGCGCGTCTGGGAACGCGGCGCCGGGCTCACCCGGGCCTGCGGCACCGGGGCCTGCGCAACCGCCATCGGCGCGATGAAGCGCGGGTTGGTGGATCGCAAGGTCACCGTCACCCTGCCCGGCGGGCCGCTTTCCATCGAATGGCGTGCCGACGACGAGATCGTCATGACCGGCCCGGCTACCGAGTCTTTCCGGGGCTCCTTCGCAGCGGCGGACTACGGGATTACAGATTGACCGTCGAAGTCCATTCGCTCGGCTGCCGCCTCAATATCTCGGAAAGCGAAACGCTGCGCGGCCTGCTGCGCGGCGTGTCGGAAACCGATGGGGATCTGGTGGTCGTCAACTCCTGCGCGGTGACGGCCGAAGCCGTGCGCCAGACGCGGCAGGCCATCCGGCGCGCCCGCAAGGAGCGGCCGGATGCCCGCCTGATCGTCACCGGCTGCGCCGCCGAGGTCGAACGCGCGATGCTGGCCGCCATGCCCGAGGTGGACGGGCTGGTGCCCAATACCGCCAAGCTCGACCCCCGCGCCTGGAACGTGGCGCCCGCCCCTGCCCCGGTAGCTGGTCCTCTCAGGCGCCACGCCTATACGCGCGGCTTCGTGCAAGTGCAGAACGGCTGCGACCATGCCTGCACCTTCTGCGTCATCCCGCAGGGACGCGGGCCCAGCCGCTCGCGATCCATCTCCGAGGTACTGCATGACGTAGCGGTTCACCGCGATGCAGGCGTGAACGAGATCGTGCTGACCGGGGTGGACCTCACCTCCTGGGGCAGCGACCTCGATGGCGCGTCCGGTCCGGCCCCCGTTCGCCTCGGCGCGCTGTGCGAAGCGATCCTCGCCCGGTTCCCCACTCTGCCGCGCCTGCGCCTGTCCTCGATCGACGGCGCCGAAGTGGACGAGGCGCTGTTCGAACTGCTCGCGGGGGAAGCGCGGGTCATGCCGCATGTCCATCTTTCGCTCCAGCACGGGCACGACCTGATCCTCAAGCGCATGAAGCGCCGCCACAGCCGCGCCGATGCCGTGAGCCTGGTGAGCGCCCTGCGCGCACGCCGGCCGGAGATTGCCATCGGCGCGGACCTGATCGCCGGCTTTCCCACCGAGGACGAGGAGGCGCATGCCGCCAATCTCTCCATCGTCGAGGAATTGCAGGTCGTCCACGGCCACGTCTTTCCCTATTCGCAGCGCCCCGGAACCCCGGCGGCGCGGATGCCGCAAGTCGATGCCGCCACGATCAAGGCGCGCGCCGCCGACCTGCGTGCGAAGATCGCCAAAATCAGGGCGAACTGGCTGGCGGGCCTCGTCGGCAAACCGCTATCGGTGCTTGCCGAAAGAGGCGCGAAAGGCCATGCGGAAAACTTCGCGCCGGTAGGCCTGCCCGCCGATGTGCAGCCCGGCACGCTGATCCGCGTTACGCCCGCAAGGGTAGTCGAAGGAATACTGGAATCATGAGTACCGAAGGCCAGCAGGCAGAGCGCGACTGGTCCGAGCGCCTGTTCGGCGGCTTCCGCAAGACGTCGGAACGTCTGAGCGAGAACCTGTCCGGCATCGTCGGCAAGTCGAAGCTCGACGACGCGCAGCTCGATGCTCTCGAGGATGCGCTGATCATGTCGGACCTCGGCCCCCGCGCCGCCGCGCGCATCCGCGCCCGCCTGGCCGACGAGCGGTTCGAGCGTGACGCCGATGAGCGCGCGATCATGGAAGTGGTCGCCCGCGAGATCGCGGATATCCTGCGCCCTGTCGCCAAGCCGCTCGATGTCGTGGCCTTCCCGCGACCGCAGGTGATCCTGGTGATCGGCGTCAACGGCTCGGGCAAGACCACCACCATCGCCAAGCTGGCGCATCTGTTCCAGGAGCAGGACTATTCGGTCATGCTGGCGGCGGGCGACACCTTCCGTGCCGCCGCGATCGGCCAGCTCGGAGTCTGGGCGGATCGCCTGGGCATTCCCCTGATCAAGGGCCCCGAGGGCGGCGATCCGGCCTCGATCGTGTTCGATGCCGTCAAGGCCGCGACCGATCAAGGCATCGACGCGCTGATCGTCGACACCGCCGGACGCCTTCAGAACAAGCGCGAACTGATGGACGAACTGTCCAAGATCCGCCGCGTGCTGGGCCGCCTCAATCCCGAGGCACCGCACGACGTGGTCCTCGTGCTCGACGCCACCAATGGCCAGAATGCGTTGTCGCAGATCGAGATCTTCAAGGAAGTGGCGGGCGTTTCCGGCCTGATCATGACCAAGCTGGACGGCACCGCGCGCGGCGGCGTTCTCGTCGCGGCCGCCGAGCAGTACGGCCTGCCCATCCACGCCATCGGCGTGGGCGAGAAGATCGACGACCTGCGCCCCTTCAACCCGGACCTGCTGGCCCGCGTCATCGCCGGGATCGCCTGATGAACACGCCCCCTACAAGCGCAGAAAAGCCCAAAAGCTCATGGGTCAACCTCGTCGTCGATTTCGGCCCGTTGCTGGTGTTCTTCCTCGCCTACCGCCATTTCTCGCCTACGGGCGAAGGCGATACGATCGGCACTGTCTCCGCCGTCATCAAGGGCACGATCGCCTTCATGGTCGCCACCGTGATCGCGCTGGGCGTCTCCAAATGGCGCCTCGGCCACATCTCGCCGATGCTCTGGCTGACCACCGTGCTGATCGTCGGCTTCGGCGCTCTGACCGTCGTGTTCCACGATGCCTTCTGGATCCAGATCAAGCCGACCGCGGTCTACCTAATGTTCGCCGTAGTGCTCTTCGTGGGGCTGATGCGCGGCAAGCCGATGCTCAAGTACCTTCTCCAGTCCGCGTTCGAGGGACTGGACGAGGAAGGCTGGATGAAGCTGTCCCGCAATTGGGCCTGGTTCTTCGTCCTGCTCGCCGTGCTGAACACCGTGCTGGTCTTCACCGTCAGCTTCGACGCCTGGCTCCAGGCCAAGCTCTGGGGCTTTACCGTGCTCTCGTTCGTCTTCACCTTTTCGCAGCTTCCCATGGTGCTCAGGCACGGCATGGGAGAGGCTGCCAAGGAAGAAGTGATCGAGAACCCGCCGCACGATTAAGGTCGCGCGGCCCGAGGTTCAGGTGCCTTGTCGCGCCCCGGCGCGGCGCTTAAGACGGCGCCAGTCGGGCAGCGCCATGCGCGGCGGGCTGGAAACCGTCAAAGCCAGGGCGAGCGCCCCGCCCCGCACGACGTCGCCGCTGCGAACGTAATCGCGCAGCACCGCGTTGAACGCCCAAGGCGAAGACGCCTCCATCTGATTGCGGTAACGCAGGGCTTCGACCTGCAACGCGCGCCAGCCGCCCGCCTGCCCCCGCGCGATGCGCTTCACGATCTTCACGAACTCCCGCGCCCAGAAACGGGAAACCGCGCGATCCAGCTTCGCGCAGGCATGCGGCAGTCGCTCCGCCAAGGCGCGATTGAACCCATGCAACGAGGCCGCGAGATCGTCGTTGCCCTGCCGGTCGAACTGGCCCCTGCAATTGAGCTGGGCCATGATCCCACTCTTGCGGGTACGGTAGAAGATCCAGGGCTGCGCGGCGTAGACGAAACTTCTGGCCGAAAGCAGAAGCCAGGGCACCGTGGCGACATCCTCGAAACGAGCGCCCTCGGGAAAGCGGATCGTATCCCCGAACAGTTCCCGACGCCAGATCTTGGACCAGGCATGGAGGCGGCGGCGGGAAAAGGCACCCGCCACAAGCGTCTCGGTGCACTGCATCGGCACGCCGCTTTGGACGCCGCTCTTGCTGCAGAACGTGCGGAACGCATCACCCTTCTCGCGGCGGTAATCGCATAGGATCACGTCGGGACGATGCGACCAGACCACCTCGCTCAGGGCGCTCAAGGCGCCGGGCAACAAGGTGTCGTCCGAATCGATGAACCACACATATTCCCCGCGCGCCGCTTCCAGCAGCGTGTTGCGTGCAGCACTGATCCCGCGATTGTCGTCATGGCGGAGAAGGCGCGCATCGACGCCGCTGCCCGTCAAGGTTTGTGCGCATATCTCCGCCGAGCCATCCGTCGAGCAGTCGTCCACGACGATAAGTTCGACCCCAGGCTGCTTCGTCATCTGCGCCCTGATCGAATCCAGGCATTCGCCCACGAACGGACGTACATTGTAGACCGGGACCAGAATGCTCAGCCACGGCCCTTCCGGCACAGCCTCACGTTCACCCGCGCTCGATCGGACAACATGACCGCATCCGGCCATGTCCGTACCTGTTCCCGCCATTCGACTGCCCCCGCAGATACCTGTCACATTCACTGCCGAGTCATGCCAGGTCTTGGCGGCCCCTTAGGGTCAAGAGTCGCCCGCGAACAGCTAAATTTTCAGATTTCCAGCTGGCTGCCCAATTCCACCACGCGGTTGGTGGGCAGGCGGAAGAATTCCATGGCGCTGGCCGCATTGCGCATCATCCAGGCGAACAGCTTTTCGCGCCAGATCGTCATGCCGGGCTTGGCCGACGGCACCAGGGTCTGGCGCGAGAGGAAGAAACTCGTCTTCATCATCTCGAACGGGCCCCCGCACATCTCGGAATGCGCCAGCGCAACGGGTACGTCGGTTTCTTCCATGAAGCCGTAGCGCAGCGTCATGCGATAGAAACCCTGGCCCAGGTCAATCACCGAATAGCGGTCACCCGGTTCGACGTATGGCACGTCCTGCACTTCGACCGTCAGCACCACCACGCGTTCGTGCAGCACCTTGTTGTGCTTGATGTTGTGGAGCAGCGCCGAAGGCACCCCGGCATTGCTGGAGGCCATGAAGATCGCCGTGCCGGGAACGCGCGCAGCCGAACCGTGCGCGCTCTTGGCGAAGACGTTCAGCGGCAGTGCGGCCTCGGTCATGCGATCGCGCATAAGGCGGCGGCCTTTGTTCCAGGTGGTGAGCAAGGTGAAGGCGATGCCGCCGATCAGCAGCGGGAACCAGCCGCCGTCCGGCACCTTGGTGGCGTTGGCCGCGAAATAGGCGCCGTCCACCACGAAGAACGTCACGATCACCGGCACCGCCAGCCACAGCTTCCAGCGCCACAGCACTATCACCAGCACCGCCATGAGGCAGGTGTCGATCAGCATCGCTCCGGTCACCGCGATACCGTAGGCCGAAGCCAGGTTCGACGAGTTCTGGAACACCAGGACCAGCACGATCACGCCGGTCATCAGCGCCCAGTTCACGAAGGGAATGTAGATCTGGCCGACCTCGTGCTCGCTGGTGTGGCGGGTCGAGAGGCGGGGAATGAAGCCCAGCTGCATCGCCTGGTGCGTGATCGAGAAGGCACCGGAAATCACCGCCTGGCTGGCTATGAATGTGGCGCAGGTCGCCAGGATCACCAGCGGCAGGCGCAGATTTTCCGGGGCGAGGTTGAAGAACGGGTTCTTCATCGCTTCGGCGGCGGCGGAATCGTCAAGGCCCAGGATCATCGCCGCCTGGCCGAAGTAGTTGATCAGCAGGCAGGGCATGACCACGCCGAACCACGAGAGGCGCAGCGGTCCACGGCCGAAATGCCCCATGTCCGAATAGAGCGCCTCCGCTCCCGTCACGGCCAGCACGACCGAGCCCAGCGCCAGGAAGCCCAGCACTTTGTCGGTCATGAAGAACTGGATCGCGTACCAGGGATTCAGCGCCACCAGCACCGATGGCATCTGCACGAGATGATAGATGCCCAGGATGGCGAGAACGGCGAAGTAGACCACCATGACCGGCGCGAAAAGCGCGCCGACTTTCGCCGTGCCACTCTTCTGGATCACGAACAGAGCGATCAGCAGGACCAGCGCGATCGGCAGAACCAGCGGCGCGAGCCGCGATTCGACGACGGTGAGGCCTTCGACCGCCGAAAGCACCGAGACCGCCGGCGTGATCATCGAATCGCCGTAGAACAACGAGGTCGCGAAGACGCCCAGCAGGACCACCAGCGGGCCGTAGCGCGACTTGCGGATCACGCCCGAGATCAGCGCCACCAGCGCCAGGCTGCCGCCCTGCCCCTTGTTGTCGGCGCGCATCAGGATGCCGACGTATTGCACCGACACCACCAGCGTCATCGACCAGAAGATCAGGCTGACGACGCCAAGGATGTGCAATTCGTCGATCGCCAGCGGATGCGGGCCGACGAAGGTTTCGCGAAAGGCATAGAGCGGGCTGGTGCCGATGTCGCCGAACACCACGCCCACCGCGCCCAGCGCGAGCTTGGTGATGTTTCCGGAACCATGTGCACCTGCAACCGGGGTCTTTCGCCCGGTCGCCGGATCGATCACCGTCGGGACGCCATTCGTGTCCGAACCTGTATCACTCATTCCAGCGCCCCGTTATGGCTTTGCCGCGTCGACATTTCGCCCCCGCAACAAGCGCCCGCCGTTAGCAGCATGAAATGAGCCTAGCAACGGGCGTTCGCCCCAGGTTCATCGAGGCCCGGTCATCGAAGAGGGATTTATCCCCTCCGATCCGGCCGTCTCGGGCGCTGGAGACTGGCTCGCCACGAAGGCATCCAGCCGCTGGAGCTGCTGCTCCAGAGCGCCCCGCCAATCCGCATCTTTCGGCGCCCTTTCCAGCAGACCGGCCCAAATCGCGCGCGCCTCCTCCAATCGTCCGGACTGCGCCATGCCAAGGCCGAGGAAAAAGGGCGGCGCCGGCGCTTTCGGGTCGGCTTCGCCCGCCCGTCGATAGGCGTAGAGCGCCGGGGCCGTCAGAACGCCTTCCGCATGCGCTACCAATACGTTGCCCAGCGCTACCCAAGCCTCCGAATCCTTGGGATCGTCCTCGATCGCCCCGCGCAGGAGCTGTGCCGCATCGAGATAATGCCCGTTTCGGGCCAGCCCGTCGGAAATGATCACCCAGTGATTGGTGGTGGGGATTCCCTCTCCCCTCAGCCTGCCGCGTGCCTCGACGAAGAACTGCCCCATTTCCGGGTTCTGCGCTTCGCTTGCCGGCTTCGGCGCGCCCGCCTCGCTCGGCCGGCCTTGCGCGGCATAGCCCGCGACCCCCAGCATCAGTGCCGCTGCCACCGCTTCCCTGCCACCCTTGGGAGCCTTGAACAGGAAGCATATCGCCAGGAAGGCAAGGATCGCCAGCAGCGCTACGAAAATCCAGGTCATCGCGCATCTCCCCGGCGGAAGCGCTTGCGCAGCAGCAGCACCGCCAGCCCCAGCAGGAAGATCGGCGCGGCGAAGAGCGGCCAGGTCAGCGTGGTCAGCTGCGGAGCGTAACTGACGTAGTCGCCATAACGCTCGACCAGCCAGCCGCGAATGGCCTCGGGTTCCTCCCCCGCGGCAATGCGTTCGCGCACCAGCGAGCGCATGGAACCGGCGATGGGCGCATCCGAATCGGCGATCGACTGGCCCTGGCATTGCAGGCAACGCAGGGTTTCCATCAGCGCCCGCGCCTCTTGCTCCTTTGCCGGATCGTCGAGCTGGCGATAGGCGAATGGCGCGGTCGATTGCTCTTCCTGGGCATGGGCAGCCGGCACCAGGAGCGCCAGCGCGAACAGGAAAGCGCCCGGAACTCGCATCACTGCGACGCCTCCTGCAGTTTCTCCAGGATCATCGCGACATGCTCCGGCCTGATCTCGCCGATGTGCTGGTAGCGGATCACGCCCTTCCCATCGATCACATAGGTTTCCGGCACGCCGGAGGATCCCAGCGCAAGCTGCACCTTGCCGTCGTCATCCGCACCGATACGCTGGTAGGGATCGCCGTTTTCCTTGAGAAATCCCGCCAGCGCCTCTTCGCTATCGCGCACGGAAATGCCTTCGATCGGCACCCCTGCACCGGCCAGGGCGGCAAGTTGGGGCGCCTCCACCCGGCAGGGGATACACCAGGAAGCGAAAATGTTGACCAGATGCGGCTTGCCGGTGGCGATGTCCCCGGTTTTCAGCCCGGGCCTGGCAGGCAACGCGGGCGGCAGGGCAAAGCGCGGCATCGGCTTGCCCACCAGAGTGCTCGCGACCGTCCTGTCCGCGGGACGATAGAGCCCGATCGTCACCAGCGTGACGAAGGCCAGGAAAAAGGCCAGCGGCAGCCATATCGCCCATCTCGGCGCCTTGGGAGCGGGCGGCTTTGGAGCGGGCGGCTGGGCACGGGGCGCGTCGCTCATGGCTGCTCTTCCGATTTCATGTCGTCCAGTTCCGCCAGGCGACCGCGACGATAGGCGATCTTCTCGCGCGCGAAAATGCGCCGCAAGTCGCTGGCGACCCGTCCCGCCAGGGCAAGCAGGCCGCCAAGCGCAATCAGTATACCGCCAAGCCAGATCAGCGGAACGAAAGGCTTCCACCAGAGACGCAGCTGCCAGCGACTGGGCTTATCCTTAGGGCCTGCCTGGGCCTGGGCCTGGGCCTGGGCCTGGGCCTTGGCGTCCGCCTCCCCGCCCAGCACCGCGTAAAGCTGACCGTTCCAGCGCGTAAGCAGTGCCGATTCGCTGGTCTGCTGCGGCGGCGCCCAGAAATTGCGCGACTGCGGATCGAGTTCCACGACTTTGCCGTAATCGCCATAGCGCACCAGCAGCCGTGCCTCCAGCGCGGTCCAGTTCGGCCCCGCAACCGGAGCGACGGTATCCAGCTTGACCTGCCACGGCCCCACCGTGGTGGCTTCGCCGGTCCTGATCGCCACCAGCTTCTCAATGGAAAATGCGCTTTCGCAACTCATGCCGAACAGCGAGACGGCGATCCCGAAGTGCGCGATCACCATGCCCCAGATCGGCAAGGGCGTGCGCCGCAGGTTGCGCCCCTTCAGCGGCAGCACGCTGGCCCAGCCGAGCCCCAGCGACAGTGCGAAACCGAGCGTAGGCAACAAGGCCACTCCGCCGATCGCAACCATCGCGATCAGGCCCGCGCCCACCAGCATCGCGGGTATGACGAGGTGCCGGCTGATACGCGGCAGCGAATCCCGCCGCCAACGCAGCAGCGGGCCAACTGCGAGGACCACCAGCATGGGCACCGCGAAAAGCGCGCTCATGGGATTGAAGTAGGGCGGCCCCACCGAGACTTTCGCGCCTGTCGCTTCCGCAACCAGCGGATAGAGCGTGCCGAACAGCACGATGCCCAGGATTGCCGAGAGCATGACGTTGTTGAAGACCAGCGCACCCTCGCGGCTGACAAGGGCAAAGCGCTCGCCTTCGGTGACGGTGCCCGCGCGCAGGGCGAAAAGCGTCAGCGCCCCGCCGATGTTGATCGCCAGCAGCGCCAGGATGAAAGAGCCGCGCTCCGGGTCCACGGCGAAGGCGTGGACGCTGGTCAGGATGCCCGAGCGCACCAGGAACGTGCCGATCATCGACATCGAGAACGCCACGACGCCCAGCATGATCGTCCAGGCCCGCAAGGCATCGCGAGAGGCCAGGACGCTTACGGAATGCAGCAGTGCGGTGGCCGCCAGCCACGGCATCAGCGAGGCATTCTCCACCGGATCCCAGAACCACCAGCCGCCCCAGCCCAGCTCGTAATAGGCCCAATAGGAGCCTGCGGTGATCCCCAGGGTCAGGAAAATCCAGGCGCCGAGCACCCAGGGTCGCATCGCGCGGGCGAAGGCCGGCCCGACCTGCCGGGTCACCAGCGCGCCGATGGCGAAGCTGAAGGCCACTGACAGGCCCACGTAGCCGAGGTAAAGCGTGGGCGGATGGAACGCGAGCCCCATATCCTGAAGCAGCGGATTGAGCCCGTTGCCTTCTTCGGGAACCGGAAACAGCCGCTCGAAGGGGTTCGAAGCGATCAGGAGAAATGCATAGAACCCCAGGCTGACGAAAGCCTGGCCCGCCAGGGTGGCCAGCATCGTCCGTTCCGGCAATCGTCGTTCGACCAGGCCCAGGAAGCCGCCCGACATCCCCATCACCGTGACCCAGAGCAGCATCGAGCCTTCATGGTTGCCCCAGGCTCCCGCGATCTTGAAGACCAGCGGCTTGAGCGAATGGGAATTCATCGCCACCAGCTTCACCGAAAGGTCGGTCGTCGCGAAGACCAGGATCAGGCAGAGGAAGGCGAGCGTTGCCAGCACGCCCTGCACCACGGCCACGGGGCGCACGATACCGGCCAGCGAGGCTCCGCGTCCGGTCAGCGCCAGGGCGCCCGAGACGAGTTGAAGCCCTGCCAGCGCCGCCGCCAGCCAAAGCGAAGCAAGTCCGAGTTCGGCGATCATGGCGCCCCATTCATTTCGTGCAGCTCATTTCGTCTCGCGCATGACCTGCTCGGCCTGTTCCCTGCTCATGTCCTTCATCTCGCGCGGCACATAGTTCTCATCATGCTTGGCCAGGAGATTGTCCGCCTCGAATACGCCCTCGGCGCTCATGTGCCCCTCCGCCACGACGCCCGAGCCTTCGACGAAAAGCGACGGCACGATGCCCTTGAACCGCACTGGAACCCGCGCCTTGCCGTCCTCTACGACGAAAGCGATCGTCACGCCGTCAGCCTCGGTCCGGAGCGAGCCTTGCGCCACCATCCCGCCCAGCCGCACGGCTCGGCCCGGCGCGGGCGGTTGCGCCGCGATCTCGGCCGGAACGTAGAAGTAACTGGCCTGGTTGCGCAGCGCCCATGCCGCCAGTAGCCCAGCGCCGATCAGCACGACCAGCGCCACCACGAGCAGCACCAGTCGCTGATGCTTGGCCTTTATGCGGCCTGTCCGATTGTCGCCTGCCCGGTTGTCTGATGCCTGTGCCATGCTCAGCGCCGCCTGGCTTCATCGCGGCGCTTTTCCGCCCGGCGCATGGTGTAGAGCGACCACAGCACCATGGCTGCCGTTGCGCCAAGGCCCACCACGTAGGCGGCGACCACGAAGGCCCAGGGATCCATTGCCTCACGCCAGTTCAGGTCCGCCGTCATGGCCCGGATTTCGTTCACCATGCGTCGCTCGATGCCTTGCGCCGCAGGCGTGCTTCGGCCTGCTGGTCGGCAAGAATGGCTCGCATCCGGGCGAGCACGCAGCCCGCAAACAGCAGTGTGAAACCCAGCGTCGCCAGCAGCAGCGGCCAGAGGAATGCCCCGGCCATAGCCGACTTGCCCACGGTGATGCTGGGCGCCTGGTGCTGGCTGTTCCACCAGATCACCGAATAGTGGATGATGGGAATGTTCACGGCGCCGACCAGGCCGAAGATGGCCGGAGCGCGGTTCTCTCCGCCCTCGGCGGAATCGCTGGCCTGCGAAAGGGCAATCCACCCGAAATAGAGGAACAGCAGCACCAGCATGCTGGTCAATCGACCGTCCCACACCCACCAGGTGCCCCAAGCCGGGCGCCCCCATAGCGAGCCCGTCACTAGGCAGACGGCGGTGAACACCGCGCCGGGCACCGCGCAGGCCCGCGCCGCTATGCCGGCCAGCGGGTGCCGCCAGACGAGTTCGGTAAAGCTGGCCGCCGCAATGCCCATCCATCCCGCCATGCCCAGCCAGGCCGCCGGAACATGCAGATAGACGATTCGCACGGTTTCACCCTGGAGACGTTCGGCCGGACCGAAGAACAGCCCCCAGCCCAGTGCGCCGAACGCCAGGACGAATCCGGCGCCCATGCAAAGGGGCATCAGCCATCGGGCGATGCGCAGGAAACGGGCAGGATTGGCAAAGCCGTGCATGGTGAAGGATGCTTCTATCGCGCGCAGGACAAGGAGCAAGTGGCCTACGTCAAAGCATCGCGATTTACACCCCGCAAACGCCCAAGGCATGGCAAGGTCACGAGAAAACCGCACCGCGATGATATCTGGAATGTCAGGGTGAGAAGTGGGGCGACTGATGGGGTTCGAACCCACGACCTCCGGTACCACAAACCGGCGCTCTAACCAACTGAGCTACAGTCGCCACGGGAAACGCATGCTGGATCGCATTTTCGCTTCCGAAGCCCGCTCCGTTCGCCGTGTCGCGATCGGTGCGGAGGGCGCCCTTTGCACAAGGTTGGGCGACTTGGAAAGCAAAAAATTCGATCAGACCGAAACTCGCGTGATTTTCTCGCCGCGGGCGCATCGCTAAGGTCGCCGGATGACGGCTCCAGGCGAATCATCTGCTGACACCCTGCTCTCGCATCCCGGCGTGAAGCGCTTCCCCTCCTCGCGGCTGGACCTCTTCGTTCTTCGCGATTTTCTTTCGGACTCCGAATGCGAAACCTTGCTGGCGATGATCGAGGCGCAGCACCGCCCCTCCACGATCGCGAACTACAACGGCGATGATGCCTTCCGCACCAGTTCCACTTGCGACCTGGATAGAGGAGACCCCGCCGTGGCCGAACTGGCGAACCGGCTGGCCGCCCTGTCCGGCATAGACATCGCCCATGCCGAACCGCTTCAGGGGCAGCGCTACGAGGCCGGCCAGGAGTTCAAGGCGCATACCGACTACTTCGAGCCCAACAACGCCGATTACGAGAAATACTGCACCGTCTCGGGGCAGCGGACCTGGACCTTCATGGTCTATCTCAACAATGTCGAGGCTGGCGGCGCAACTCGTTTCAAGGTGATCGACAAGCTCATCCAGCCCGAGCGCGGCAAGCTGGTCGCCTGGAACAATCGCCGGCCCGACGGAACGCTCAACGGCGCGACGCTCCATCACGCCATGAAGGTGCGCAAGGGGTACAAGTACGTCATCACCCAGTGGTACCGGGAGCGGCCTTGGGGATGAACCGGAAGAGGCTGTACCGGAAGAGATTTGGACCTCTTCCGGTACATGCGCTTCACTTCGGCGCGCTGATCACCGCGCAGGCGATTCGACCACCGGCATTGCCGGCCGGCTGGCTGGTGTAATCATCGGGATCGGCATGGATCACAAGCGCGGTGCCGTCTGCGTCTGCCAGCGACTTGATCCCGGCGCCCAGCGTCACGCCGGTGTTGAGAACCTGCGCCTTCAGCACGCCGTCGGCGCCGACATGCTGGTTCGGCATGTCGCCGCCGTGGGGACCGCCCATGACCATCAGGCCATGCTTGTGATCGCCGCCGGTGAAGTGTCCGCCTGCGGTCGTGAATTTCTGCGCGGGCTCGCAAATGCCCTTTTCGTGGAAGTGGAAGCCGTGGTCTCCGGCCGGAATGCCCTTGAGGTCGGTGGTCACGAGTACGCCGGCGGGCGTGTCCTGAAGCTTTGCCGTCCCCAGAGCCTTGCCGTCGAGACCCACGACCTTGGCAACGATCGACGGCGCTTCGACCGGAGCCGACGCCGGAGCCGCAGATGCAGTGGTTCCCTGCGCCTGCACTTGGCCCGCGAGAGCGCCGATGCCCAAAAGCGAAGCACTACAAGCGGTCAGGATACGGAAATTACGGTTCATTGCGCTTCTCCATCTGCGAGCCGGCGCGCCGGCTTATGCCTCGATCTCACATCGAACCTCGGTGAGGACTTGCCTTGAGAGGTTCGCGGCGACTGTCCCTTAACGAAACCGACCGGAATAGGCTGCGAATTTTCGACGTTACGCCAAGGACATCGCACAGCGACGGGGTTGCTCGCAAGGCTGCACCCCATCTTCGCGAGACTGCGCGAGGAAAAGCGATGCGAACGGTGCTGCGGGCAACAAAAAAGGCGGTCCGCAAGGACCGCCTTCTTCGTGTTCGCGAACCTGTTTCGCTCAGTTCTTCTTGAGCGACAGACCACCGAAACGCTTGTTGAACTGGGCAACGCGGCCGCCGTCCTGCAGCTGTGCCTTGCCGCCGGTCCAGGCCGGGTGCGACGTGGGATCGATGTCGAGAACGAGCGTGTCGCCTTCCGAGCCCCAGGTCGAGCGGGTCTGGAAGGTCGAGCCGTCGGTCATCTGGACGGTGATCGTGTGGTAGTCGGGATGCGTATCGGCCTTCATGTCGTATCTCTCTTCGCATATGGCCGGTTCCGACCGGCCTGCTTGGGAAAGCGGCGCCCTTACATCGATGACCCCGAAAAAGCAAGGGTTAAGCGCAGAGCGCCCGCCTCTCCGGATTGTCAGGCGTCCGCGATCATCGCGGTGAAGTTCACTTCGCAGGTCACCTTGTCGCCGATCGAAGCCTTGCCCCAGAACTTGCAGACGCGCGAGCGCTTCTGGACGAAGCCGGCCCGCAGGTCGAGCAGGTTGCCCGGGGTCACGGGGTTGCGGAACTTCGCTTCCTCGATCGCCATGAAGTAAACCAGCTTGCCGGTCCCCGCGAGACCCAGCGATTCGATCGCCAGGATACCCGCGGCCTGCGCCAGCGCCTCGATCTGAAGCACGCCGGGCATGATCGGACGGCCGGGGAAGTGCCCCTGGAAGAAGCCTTCGTTGAAGCTCACGGCCTTGACCGCGTGGATCTCGTTCTCATCGAACGAGACCACACGGTCTACCAGCAGCATCGGATAGCGATGCGGCAGGGCCGCGAGGATCTTCGCGGTGTCGTATACCAGCTCGGTCGGCTCGCTCATGGCCTTGCCCGTCGCTGCTCTTAGCGGCCCGAAGCCGCCGGTGCCGGCTGCTGCTGCTGAGCCGGAGCGGTCGTGTTGATCGTGGTGAGCGCACCGTTGAGGGCGGTCAGCACGTCGGTGGTGATGTCCAGCGACGGATCGTAGGCCAGCGTCTGGCCCATTTCGACCAGCATGTTGGCGCCGCGCTTCTGCATCGCCGGCTTGTAGAGGTTCTGGAGCTGCGCCTGGATCTGCTGGCCGATGTAGGCCTGGTTGCGCTGGAGCTGCTGCTGCTGGCCCTGGAGTTCCTGGCCGGCCTGCTGTTCCTTCTGCTGGTAAGCCTGGATGCGGGTCTGCAGCGCGGCGTCCGGCTGCTTGCCGTTCAGCGCCTTGACGGCAGTTTCAAGGCCCTGAGCTTCGGGCTGAAGCGAGGTCTGGAGCTGGTTGCGGCGCGCCTCGAAGGTCTGGATCTGCTGTTGCAGGGCCTGGTTGGCGGTCTTGCAAGCGTTGCACTCGCGGGCGACGCGGTCGAGATCGACCACGGCCACCTTCGACGCGGGCACGGCCTGGGCCAGCGCAGGCTGGGCCAGTGCGACAAACGCCAGGCCCGAGGCCAGAGCGGCGGACTTGAGAAGCATGTTCATCAGAATTGAGTTCCCACGTTGAAAGTGAAGGTCTTGGTACGGTCGCCGTCATACTTGAGCAGCGCCTTGGAGATGTCGATACGGAACGGGCCGAAAGGCGAGTTCCAGTTCACGCCGAAACCGACGGCAACACGCGGCTTCCAGGTGTTGCCGAGGAAACGTTCGGTGAAGTTGTTGTACGAGCCGATCGGATCATTTGCTCCGCCCGTGACGGTATTGGTCGCGCTCGTGGTTGTCGTCTGCGTGCCGTCCGCAGCCGTCTGGGTATAAAGCTGGTTCCCGCTGTTATCACGCGAACCCACGAAGCAGCCGCGGGGATCGGTCGTATCGGGAGCGTGGCACTGGTTCAGCACCGGCGACTTGATCGCCCATACCGCGCCTGCATCGACGAAGATCGAGGGCCGCAGCCCCATCTCCCTTGCGCCGGAGCCCAGCGGGATCTCCAGTTCGGCACGGCTCATGTAGTAATAGCGGCCGCCCAGCGCGTCGTCGGTATCCTGCCCTTCGACTGTGTAATTACCATCGGAATCCGCGGTGTAATACTGACGGACCACGCGAGGACCGACACCGCGAATGCCGAAGCCGCGGATTTGCGGTTCGCCCAGGTAGAAGCGGTCGGTAAGGCGAATATCGTCGCCGCCCCAGCCCTTGATCAGGCCGCCCTCACCCTGGATCGAGAAGATGAAGCCCTTGCCCAGCGGCCAATACTTCGCCGCATTGCCGCGCAGACGGTAGTAATTCACGTCGCCGCCAAGGCCAGCCAGATCGAAGTTCACGGACACCGTCTCACCGCGCGTCGGACGCATGCGGTTGTCGAGGTTGTCATAGATCAGCGACCCGCCAAGAATCGAACTCAGCCGCTTGCCGATGGCATCGCACAGATAGCGGCCGGCGCGGATGGGATCGCAAGCGTATTCGCCGTTGTCATTGACCGAGTAATAGGTGCTCTTGTCCAGCGAAACGTCGTCGTAGTTGAGCGTATAGCGCGCGATCGCCGTCAGGTATTCGGTCAGCGGCACGCCGGCGCGGATCTGGAAGCCGGTGGTCGACTGTTCGTAAGTCGTGTTGCGGCTGGAATTGGCGAAGTTGAAGCTGTTGTAGTCGCGCCGATAGATATCGACGCCCAGCGACACGTTCTTGTCGAACAGGTAAGGCTCGACGAAGCTCGCCTCGACCGACTTCGAATAGGACGAATAGCTGCCCGAAAGGCCGACTGTCTGGCCGCGGCCGCGGAAGTTGCGCTGGCGGATCGAGGCCTGGAAGATGAAGCGTTCGAGGCTGGAGAAACCGGCCGAGAGCTGGAGTTCGCCGGTGGGCTTCTCCTCGACGTTGGCTTCGAGAGCGATGCGATCGTCGGCGGTGCCGGGCTTCTGCTCGACTTCGAACTTCTCCTGGAAGTAACCGAGCGACTTGATGCGGTTGGTCGAGCGCTTGACCTGCAGAGAGTTGAACGCATCACCCTCCGCAAGGCGGAACTCGCGGCGGATGACCTTGTCCTGCGTCAGCGTATTGCCGTTGATGTCGATCTTCTCGACATAGACGCGCGGGGCCTCCTGGATCACGAAGGTCAACCCCATGGTGAGGTTTTCCTTGTCGCGATCGTACTGCGGGCGCACGTCGGCGAAAGCATAGCCGAAGGCACCGGCGGTGTCGTTCAGGCTTTCGATCGTGTCTTCGACCAGCTTCGCGTCGTACCAGTCGCCCTTGTGGATCGCGAGGTTCTTCGCCAGCTTTTCGCCGTCGAAGTCGCGCAGCTGGCTCTCCACCTTCACGTCGCCGAACTTGTAGCGTTTGCCTTCTTCCACCACGTAGGTGATGATGAAGTCTTTCTTGTCCGGCGTCAGCTCGGCCACGGCCGACACCACGCGGAAATCGGCATAGCCCTGCGTCAGGTAGAACTGGCGCAGCTTCTGCTGGTCGAAGGCCATGCGGTCGGGATCGTAGCTGGTGCCCGAGCTGAACAGGCGCGTGAAGCGGGCCTGCTTGGTGACCATCTGGCCGCGCAGTTCGCCGTCCGAAAACTGCTCGTTGCCGATGATGTTGATCTGCCGGACCTTGGACTTGTCGCCCTCGGTGATCTCGAACACGATGTCGACGCGGTTCTGGTCGAGCATGACCATCTTCGGCTCGACGGTCGCCGCGTAACGGCCCTGGCGCTTGTACAGTTCGATGATGCGGGCCACGTCGGCGCGGATCTTGGAGCGCGTGAAGATCTGGCGCGGAGAAACCTTGATCTCCGGCAGAATCTTGTCGTCCTTGATGCGCTTGTTGCCTTCGAGGATGATGCGGTTGACGACCGGGTTTTCCTTGACCTGAATGGTCACGACGCCCTTGTCGTTGCTGACCTGCACGTCGGAGAACAGCTCCGTGGCGTAGAGATCCTTCAGCGCGGCGTCGCCCGAAGCCTTGGTATAGGTTTGCCCGACGCGGAGCTGGATGTAGGACAGCACGGTCTGCGGCTCAAGGCGCTCGGCGCCGGTGACCTGGATCGTCTGGATCGTTTCGCCCGCTTCGACTGCCGGCGCAGCAACTGGGGCCGGAGCCGTGGCTGCGTCCTGCGCGAAAGCCACACCGGGGGCGCCCGCAAGGATCGTCGTCCCCAAGAGCACTGCTGCAAGGTGCGGCGCACGGCGAGCGTCAGTGCTGCGGCCCATTTCCAATCCGATCATTCTACGCAAATTCCTGTATTCGCTTTCGCGAGGACTTCGACCGACCCGCCAGGCTGCCCGTCATGACGACGGGCAATCGCGCCCATCTGCCCGATGGACGACGTCCAATCAAGCAGCCAATCCCGGCGGAAATGTGATGGTTGACGAATTCTCCAGGCTATCCCCCGAAAATCGGGAGCGATGCCAGATCGTTGACAGTCACGAACAGCATCAAGGCTAGCACGAGTGCCACCCCGGTGCGGATCGCCCATTCCTGACTGCGCAGTCCCAGCGGCTTACGGCGAACCAGTTCGGCCGCGTAGAAAGCCAGGTGCCCGCCGTCGAGGCCAGGAATTGGCAGGAGATTGATGAATGCCAAGTTAATCGAGATCATCGCCACGAAACCGACGAAAGGCTCCCAACCCAGCGAGAATTGTTCGCCCGAATACTTGGCGATTTTGATCGGCCCGCCCAGCTCGCGCACCGAGCGGTCGCCAGTCACGATCTGGCGGATCCCGGTCACGATGGTGCCCATGAGAGCGAAGCTGCGATCCACGCCGATGCCCAGCGCTTCCACCGGGCCTACCGGCTCCAGCCTTCCGAATCCGGACTGCACGCCGATCCGGCCGACGGTTGCCTTGTTGCCCTTCTCGTCCTCTTGGATGGCGGAGCCGATGGTCATCGGCAGGACATGGGCCTGACCATCCCGCATCACGGTGATCGTGGTGCTGGCGCCCGCCTTGGGCATGATCAGCGGGGGCACTTCACGGAAGCTGTTGATCGACGTCTCGCCGACCGCCACGATGCGATCTCCGATCTTCATGCCTGCCTGCTCGGCCGGAGAATCGCTGGTGAAGCCGCTGACCACCGGCACCGCGAAGTCCACGCCGAGATCACCGATCCGCGCCTTGTTGCCGAAATCGTCGCTCACTTCCTCATTGGCGAGGGTGACGGGCAGAACGACGGAACGGCCATCGCGTTCGACCACGAGTTCCACGGCCTTGCCCGGATAATAGACGGTGCGCTCGGGAATGTCGGTGACGCTGTCGATCCGGTTGCCATCGATGGCGACAATATGATCGCCGACTTCCACGCCGGCCGCCTTGGCTGCGGAGGTTTCCGAGAAGCCCACCACTTCGGCATCCGCGATCAGCCGACCATGGGCATAGACGAAGCCCGCCAGGATGAGCACGCAGAGCACGAAGTTCGTAAGCGGCCCGGCGAACACGATCAGCGCGCGCTGCCACAACGGCTTGACGTGGAAGGTCATGGCGCGCTCTTCGGCAGAAAGGCCATCTTCCGCCGCGCTCGGTGCCGAGGCAGGGTTCATGTCGCCCGCGAACTGCACGTAACCGCCCAGCGGCAACATCGACAGCTTCCAGCGCGTGCCGCGCTTGTCGGTCCAGCCGGCGATCTCCTTGCCGAAGCCGATCGAGAAGGCATCTGCCTTCACGCCGAACAGCCGCCCCACCAGATAGTGGCCCAGCTCATGGATCAGCACGAGCGGTCCCAGCACCAGCAGGAATGCGAAAATCGTCGTCAGCAGGTTGGGCGATGCGGTCACTATTCAGGGAATCCTCTTCGGACCGCGTATCGTTACGCAGTCCCGGCCAGCATGCTTGCCCTTGCTCGCGCCTCGCCGTCAACCGCAAGTACGTCCGACAGGCTTGCGGGCGCGGGCGGAGCGTAGGCGCCGAGCACGTCCTCTACTTGCGCGGCGATGCGCGTGAAGGGGATCTGGCCGCCCAGGAAAGCAGCCACGGCCACTTCATTGGCGGCATTGAGGACGGCGGGAATGCCGCCGCCCGCCTCTGCCGCCTCACGCGCGAGACGGGTTGCCGGAAAGCGCACCTCGTCGGGCTTGCGGAAGGTCAGTTCGCCGATTTCGGCCAGGTCCAGCGGCGCGCAGGGCGTGTTCATCCGCTCCGGCCAGGCGAGCGCCGAGGCGATCGGCACGCGCATGTCGGAGGGGCCGAGCTGTGCCAGTGTCGACCCGTCGCGATACTCGACCATGGAGTGGACCACCGACTGCGGGTGGACGATGATGCGCAAGCGGTCGAGACCGACCGGGAACAGGTAATGGGCCTCGATCAGTTCCAGGCCCTTATTGAACATCGTTGCCGAATCGACGCTGATCTTGGCGCCCATGTCCCAGTTGGGATGCTTGATCGCCTGGGCGGGCGTCGCGAGCGTCAGCTTGTCGAGCGACCAGTCGCGGAACGGGCCGCCGCTGGCGGTGAGCGTGATCCAGCGGACATGATCGAGGCTATTGCCCTGAAGGCACTGGAAGATCGCGTTGTGCTCGGAATCGATCGGCAGCAGCGTGGCGCCGTGGCGTTCGACCGCGGCCGTCATCACCTCGCCTGCCGAGACCAGCGCCTCCTTGTTGGCGAGCGCGATCACGCCGCCCTGCTCGATCGCCGCCATCGTCGGCGCCAGGCCTGCGCAGCCGACGATCGCCGCGACCGTCACGTCGGCTCCGCGCGACGCCGCCTCGATCAGCGCGACAGCGCCGCCTGCGACTTCGATGCCGCGCCCGGCGAGAGCCTCGCGCAGTTCGGGGAGGCGCGCCTCATCGGCAACGACGGCAAGCTCGGCCGAAAATTCAATCGCCAGCTTCGCCAGTTCGGGCACGTTGCCATTGGCGGTCAGCGCGACGACGCGCCAATCGGCCGGATTGCGGCGAACGAGGTCCAGCGTCGATGCGCCGATGGAGCCGGTGGCTCCGAGAACGGAAATGGTGCGCATAATCGTCATCGTGGCTGGAAAAGGATCATCAGCCCTAGCACGAAAAGCACGGCCAGCAAGCCGTCGAGACGGTCGAAGAAACCGCCGTGCCCAGGGATGAAGTTACCGGAGTCCTTAACGCCCGCCCGGCGCTTCATCCAGCTTTCGAAGAAATCGCCGGCCTGTGCGCAGACCGCCACGAGGATGCCGATCATGAGACAGATCGCAAAAAGCGGCAGCGGATTGGCGGTGAGATACCAGCAGGGCTGCATGCCGAAGCACGCCGGTCCGTCGGCGGCATTGCCCTGCGGCTGGACCGAAAGCAGCCCTTCCTGCCAGAACCGCGCCGCACCGAACAGCACCAGCGTGGCGCCCAGCACCCCGCCCAGCAGGCCGGACCAGGTCTTCGACGGGCTGATCGACGGCGCGATCTTGGGCCCACCCAGGCTGCGCCCGGTGAAATAGGCGCCAACGTCCACGCCGATCACGGCAAGCAGGATCGTCAGTAGGGGCGCCAGGCTGAAGGCCGGATTGCGCAGGAACAGCAGCATGGCCGCCGCAATACCGACGTAGAGCATGCCGCCGAAGTTGAACGCCGCGCGCTCTCCAGGATGCTGCGTGCCCGCCCGCGCCAACCGGGTCCATTCCCACAGCACGCCCAGCGCCACGGCGCAGACGAAAGCCGTCCAGACCACCCCGCCCAGCCACAGTGCGCCGCCAGCCACGACGAGCATGACCGCCGCAGAAACCGTGCGCACCCCAAGGTCGGCGTTCTTCCTCGTGGGATCAGCGTCCGCCATAGCGTCGCTCGCGAGAGGTGAAGTCTTCGAGGGCTTCCCGCAGATGCTCGGCGGTGAAATCGGGCCAGAGCACTTCGGTGAACATCATTTCGGCATAGGCCGCCTGCCAGAGCAGGAAATTCGACAGCCGCACTTCGCCCGACGTGCGGATCAGCAGGTCGAGCGGCGGCAGGTCGGCGGTATCCAGCTCCAACGCGATCGTTTCGGGCGTGATCGGCCCTTTCGCCGCCGCCCTGGTGGCCGCGCGGGCGATCTCGTCCTGCGAACCGTAGTTGAGCGCCACCGCGAGTGTCGTGCCGGTATTGGCAGCGGTCTTCGCCACCGCGCCTTCGATCAGTTCGACGACGTCGGGCTTGAAGGCTTTGTAATCGCCGATGATCTTGAGGCGCACACCGGCCGCAGCGAACTCATCGAGGTCCGAGAGGATGAAGCGCTTCATCAGGCTCATGAGGTCGGAAACCTCATCCTCGGGCCGGCGCCAGTTCTCGGTGGAGAAGGCATAGAGCGTCAGCGCCTCCAGGCCCATCTCGCGTGCGCCGCGCACGACGCGGCGCACGGCTTCGACGCCGCGCTGGTGGCCCAGCGCACGCGGCAGATGGCGCTTCTTCGCCCAGCGCCCGTTGCCATCCATGATGATGGCAACGTGGCGCGCGGAAACGGGTTCGCTCTTGGCCATCAGGCGTTCCTCGAATCGGGGCCCAGTGGCCTCACTTGCCGAGGATTTCCTTTTCTTTGGCGCTGAACACATCATCAAGCTGCTTGATCATGTCGTCGGTCAGCTTCTGGACTTCGGTTTCGCCGCGCTTGCGGTCGTCTTCCGAGATTTCCTTCTTCTTCTCGTCGGCCTTGAGGTTCTCGATACCGTCGCGGCGCACGTTGCGCACGGCGACGCGGGCCTTCTCGGCATAGGAGCTGGCAAGCTTGGCCAGTTCCTTGCGGCGCTCCTCGGTCAGGTCGGGAATCGGCAGGCGCAGCGTGTTGCCGTCGTTGATCGGGTTGAGGCCGAGACCGGCCGAGCGGATCGCCTTTTCCACCGGACCGATATTCGTCTTGTCCCACACCTGCACCGAAAGCATGCGCGGCTCGGGCGCCGAGATCGTCGCGACCTGGGTGATCGGGGTGTTGGCGCCGTAGACGGTGACCATGATCGGCTCCAGCAGCGCGGTGTTGGCGCGGCCGGTGCGCAGGCCCGAAAGATCGTGCTTCAGCGCTTCGATCGCACCGGTCATGCGGCGTTCGAGGTCCGCCTTGTCATACTTGGCCATGTGTCAGGCTCCTTTCTGGACGACCGTCTTGGTGCCGCCGCCCGCGAGAACGGTGGCAAGATTGCCCTTCTCGCGGATCGAGAACACGACGATCGGGATTGAGTTGTCGCGGCACAGCGCCACGGCGGAAGCGTCCATCACCTTCAGGTTGTCGGCAAGGACGGTATCGTAATCGACCGAATCGTAACGCTTGGCGTCCGGGTTGGTCTTGGGGTCGCTGTCGTAGACGCCGTCAACGCTCGTGCCCTTTAACAGGGCATCGCAGCGCATTTCGGCAGCGCGCAGAGCGGCGCCCGAATCGGTGGTGAAATAGGGCGCGCCGACACCGGCGGCGAAGATCACGACGCGGCCCTTTTCAAGATGGCGTTCGGCGCGGCGGCGGATCACCGGCTCGCAGACCTGGTCCATCTGCACGGCGGACTGCACGCGCGTTTCGACGCCGAGCTGCTCCAGCGCGTTCTGCATCGCCAGGGCGTTCATGACGGTGGCCAGCATGCCCATGTAGTCGGCCTGCGCGCGGTCCATGCCGCGCGCTGCGCCGGCCATGCCGCGGAAAATGTTGCCGCCGCCGATGACGAGGCAGATCTCCAGGCCGGTTTCCTTGGCGGCCTTCACTTCCTTGGCAAGCTCGGCGACGAATTCGGGATCGATCCCGAACTGCTGGCTTCCCATCAAGACTTCGCCCGACAGCTTGAGAAGGACGCGCTTGTAGGGGGAAGAACTCATGGCCGCACAATCTCCTCTGGGCACTTTGCCCAATTCCAGGCCGCCCGGCTTTAGGAGCGCAGGGGCGGCTTGCCAAGGGGCGAGCTTGTGGAAGAGCGCGGCCGAGCGGCCCGATACTTCGGACTACCCTTTCCGAGGTAGCGCAGCCGCCGTCGCAGACCGGCCGATCGCCAAGGTGCGGACGTCGCGGAAGACCGACCCATGCTTCCCCGAAGTCGCTCATCTTAGAGAGATAATGCCGCCAGCTCCCGCTCCCTCAGATCGTAGGAAATCTGCGACCGGGCGACCTCGGCCATGCGGCGCTCCGCCCAGTCGATCATGGCCTGAAGCGCATCGAGCAGTTCGCGGCCCAGCGGCGTGATCGCGTAGCCGACCGTTACCGGAACCGTCGGCACGACATGGCGCGTAACCAGCCCATCCCGCTCCAGCGAACGCAGCGTCTGGCTGAGCATCTTTTGCGAGATGCCCTCGATATGCCGCTTCAGGGCATTGAAACGCATCTCTCCGCTACCCGTGCCTAGCGTCGTCAGGATCAGCACACTCCACTTGTCGGCAACGCGGTCGAGCAACTGCCTGGTCGGACAATTGGCCGCATAGACGTCCGGCGTCCTCTGCGGGGTTTCCTCGGGGTAACCCGGTGCGATGAAAGTGCCTTCTTGCATAGACGCACTCCATGACACACCTGGTCACTATTGGAAACCGATGGAGAATTCTCGTAATGAAAATCGCAGTCCTAGGCGCCAGCGGCCGTGCCGGATCCGAAATAACCAAGGAAGCCGCCGCGCGCGGTCATGAAGTTCTCGCCATCGCACGCAACCCCGAGAAGATCGCCGCCGCACCCGGCGTAACGGCACAGGCAGGCGACGCCTCCGACCCCACAGCGCTGAGCGCGCTCATCTCCGGCAGCGATGCCGTCATCAGCGCCCTGCATTTCGACGTTCCGGCCGAAACCGTGCTCTCCGCGATCCGCAAGGCCAGCGTCCCGCGTCTTCTCATCACCGGCGGCGCAGCCAGCCTTGAGGTCGCGCCCGGCCAGCGGCTCATCGATTCGCCCGATTTCCCCGAAGAATGGAAGCCTTTCGCGGTGGGCGGCATCACCTTCCTCGACGCGCTGAAGCAGGTCGATGACATCGACTGGACCTTCTTCTCCCCCGCCGCCCTGATCTTCGAAGGCCCGCGCACCGGCACCTATCGCCCGGGCACCGACCAACTCGTTACCGACGATGCGGGTGAGAGCAAGATCAGCTTCGCCGACTATGCCATCGCCATGATCGACGAACTGGAAGTCCACAAGCACAGTCGCGCGCGCTTCACCGCCGCCTACTGAAGACGCGAGCAGGCATGGAAAAAGGGCCGGGAAGCCATAGCTTCCCGGCCCTTTTCTTATTGCGGTATCCCGTGAAGGATCAGCCCCGGGAATCAGCCAGCGACAGCAGCAGCCACTTCGGCCGCGAAGTCGGTGACTTCCTTCTCGATGCCTTCACCGAGCTGGAAGCGAACGTAGTCCTTCAGCACGATCTTTGCACCGGCTTCCTTGCCGGCCTGGTCGACGACCTGCTGGATCGGGGTCTTGTTGTCCATGACGAAGACCTGCGAGAGCAGAGCGTTTTCCTTGGCGTACTTGGCGATCGCGCCTTCGACCATCTTCGCCTGCACGGCTTCGGGCTTGCCCGATTCGGCAGCCTTTTCCTGGGCGATCTTACGCTCGCGCTCGATCAGCTCGGCGTCGAGATCGTCGGCGTTGAGGGCCAGCGGGAAGGCAGCTGCGATGTGCATCGCGATCTGCTTGCCGAGCGCTTCGAGAACGTCAGCCGAAGCTTCCGATTCGAGAGCGACCAGAACGCCGATCTTGCCGAGGTTGGGCGCGGCGGCGTTGTGCATGTAGGGAACGACGAGGCCCTGAGCGACTTCGACCGTCTTCAGGCGGCGAACCTGCTGGTTCTCACCGATGGTCGCCACGTTGTTGGTCAGCGCGTCGCCGACGGTGCCGCCGGTCGGGTAGGCAGCAGCCTTGAGCGCTTCCACGTCGTCACCCGAAACGCCGAGAGCGACTTCGGTGGTATTGCGGACGAAATCCTGGAACTGGTCGTTCTTCGCAACGAAGTCGGTTTCCGAGTTCACTTCGACGGCCACGCCGCGGGTGCCGGTAACGGCAACGCCGACCAGACCTTCGGCAGCCGTGCGGCTGGACTTCTTGGCGGCAGCAGCCAGACCGCGAGCGCGCAGCGCGTCGACGGCGGCTTCGAGATCGCCACCGGTTTCGTCCAGGGCCTTCTTGCAGTCCATCATGCCGGCGCCGGTGCGCTCGCGCAGGTTCTTCACGTCAGCGGCGGTGTAAGCCATCGCTCAAATCCTTTTGCTTGGTGGAGCCACGTTCCATGGCCTTAAAATTTGCAGGGCCGTACAGTGGCCCAAAAATTCACCGGGTCGCACAGCGGCCCAAAAATTAACGCGCGCCAGGCCCATTGGACCCGGCGCGCGACAATTCCATGACGAAAGAGTCGTCGCCGGACCTATCAGGCCTCGACAGCAGCTTCTTCGGCAACCGGCACGTCCATGGCGCCGATGTCGGCACCGCTGTTGACGATCGCGTCACGGCCACCCTTGGTGGCTGCCTGGGCGACGGCTTCGCAGTACAGGCGCACGGCGCGGCTGGCGTCGTCGTTACCCGGGATCGGGAACGAGATGCCCTGCGGGTTGACGTTGGTGTCGAGCACGGCGACGACCGGGATGCCGAGGACGTTGGCTTCCTTGATGGCCAGCTCTTCCTTGTTGGCGTCGATCACGAACATCACGTCCGGGATGCCGCCCATGTCGCGGATACCGCCGAGCGACAGCTCAAGCTTGTCGCGCTCACGGGTGAGCTGAAGGACTTCCTTCTTGGTCAGACCGGCGGTGTCGCCAGCAAGCTGCTCTTCAAGAGCCTTGAAGCGCTTGATCGAACCCGAGATCGTCTTCCAGTTGGTGAGCATGCCGCCCAGCCAGCGGTGGTTGACGAAGTGCTGACCGCAGGCGCGGGCGGCCTGGGCGATCGGCTCCTGAGCCTGGCGCTTGGTGCCGACGAACAGCACCTTGCCGCCGGCCTGGACGGTGGCCGAGATGAACTCGAGCGCACGGGCCATCAGGGGCACGGTCTGCGACAGGTCGATGATGTGGATGCCGTTGCGCGCGCCGAAGATGTACGGCTTCATGCGCGGGTTCCAGCGGTGGGTCTGGTGACCGAAGTGTGCGCCGGCTTCGATGAGCTGCGACATGGTGACGACGGGAGCCGCCATAAGATAATTCCTTCCGGTTTGAGCCTCTGAAAAGCAGGAACCAGGCGGAGCTTGATCGCGACCGCCAAGGCACCGGTATGTGCGCTTTCCATGTGGATTGCCCGAATCGGCCGATATCGCGAATTCGATATGGTGTTTTCGAGCGGGGCCGCCCTTAGCGCCGTTTCGAGCAATTGACCAGCCCCAATCCGGCGTTCGGACGAGGCAACTCGTCGCTAACACCCTTCACTTCCCGAATCCGGGGGAAACATGGGGCCTTTGCAGGGTTTTCCACAGAGTAGTCCCAAGGGCCGACAGCCCCGAAGACGTCCCAGCTTCAACGCCTGAGGGGATGGCAAGAACAAGGATTCAATCGATGAGTGTCGTTTCATCCATCCTGTTCGGCATCGGCGCTACAATCGCGCTCATGACGATCTGGACCAGCTACAGAACCGCCCTTCCCGCGTTTCGACGGCTGAAACGACAGATTGAAGCATCGGCCAATCCGGTCTGTGTCCGCAAGGGAGAGGCCCTTGGCCAGCGACTACCTCCCGCGCGCGCAAATGCGCGTCGACACCATCCTCGTTCGCTGAGCCCGGCATTGCGCCGTATCGAAAACCGCGCTGCCTGACGCGGGTCGCCGGCTGCCTAGTCACGATCAATGAAGCCGGCGCGATCCTTCCAGGCCGAAGGCTTGGTCGATCTTCCTGTCATCGGCTTCGACACCGGAAGAAACGACATCTTCAAGCAGGTCGCTTGTGTGATCGATGATCGCCTGCATCTGAATGATCGCCTCTGCAATCGCTGCCGCTGAACGGCACGATGGCATCAGGTCCACGATGATGACCAGCCCGTGTTGGGCGTCCACCGAAAAACGGCAGCCGAGGAGGCGGTCATGTAGCCGGGCAAGCGTGATGCACAAGGCCGCACCGGGCTCGACCTCTTCGAGCACGAGGCCCTTGATCTGGATCCAGTCGTCCACGCCGAACACGGACCAGACGCTGCCCGTGTCCTGATCGGTCAACACCAGTTCGGACGAATCGATCTCCTCAACGTCGAACTCGTTGTCGCTGCACCACTCGTCCAACCCGCCAAGATCCGCGAGGAACCCGCCTTCAGGCACGCCGCTCATGTTGGATAATGCCCCTTAATAACGACGGCCTGCAGAAATTCCGCGCACATCGACCGGACCGATTTCCGCTTGACAGCAGAAGAACAAATTGAGAACAACCAGATCACAGGAACATTAATAGAACGATTCTGGATTTTCCACAAGCTCTCCACAGGGCTGGAGGCATTCGGATCCGCGTAAGCGCTGGATGTCGGTTCGAAAGGGAATGTCATGACTGTCTTCGCCGCCTGCCTCTTCGCCATGGCTGCACTCGTCGCAGCCCAGATCATAGCTTCAAGCTGGCTGCGCCATGCCGGGGCTGCGCGGATGCTGTCGAAGCAGCTTCGCGCGTGCACCGATTCCATGACGCTCGACTGGAAGGCGGCGGAGCGCGTGCCGATGCCCGCGCTTTCCATGCTCAGAAAGGACCGTCTGCTTCGCTCGCGCCGTCATCTCCAGTGGAACGTGACCCAGGGGAATACGGCGTGGAATGTGGCGGAACGTCCCGGTCTTGAATGGCCCGAGCGTGGCGCTGAGATCGCCGCCTGACTTTCGCATAAGTGACGATGCCGATCGGTATCAGCACGATATAGGCGATCGTGATCACTGCCAGCGTGAACCACGGTTCGGTCAGCAAGGCGGCCACGGTCAGTCCCACCAGTGCAATGACGCCAAGACGCAGGCTGGGCGGCGGCCGCATTCGCGACCAGCTGAGCGAGGGCAGGCTGGAGATCATCAGAAACGCGATCATCACCATCCAGATGCTGACGGCGACGGGATTCGTGAATACCGACAGTCCGGTGGCGATCCAGAGATACATCGGCAGGAATGCCAGCCCTGCCCCGACAGGCGCAGGAACGCCGGTCAGGAAGCCGGCCTGCTTGTGCGGCTGATCAAGCTCGTCGAGGCGAGAGTTGAAGCGCGCCAGGCGCAGCACGCAGCAGATCGCGAAGGCAAGCGCCGCGATCCAGCCCATGCTCGGAAGCTGATGAAGCGTCCACAGATAGACGATCAGAGCCGGAGCGACCCCGAACGAGATCGAGTCGGCAAGGCTGTCCAGTTCGGCGCCGAAACGCGTCTGGGCCTTCAGCAGACGCGCAGCGCGACCGTCGATGCCGTCGAGCAGGCCGGCCAGGATGATGGCCTGAACGGCGCGCTCGTAATCCCCGCCGATGGCGAAACGGATGCCGGTCAAGCCGGAGCAGAGCGCCGCTGCCGTAATGGCATTGGGTACGAAAACACGCATCGGCAGCCCACCGGCGATGCGGCGGCGTCCGGGGGAGGACTCGCTCCCTGCCGTGCCGCCCTCGATGCCGCCGGGCTCGCCGGTCACTGCGAGATACCCTCGATCACGGGCGCCGATCCCAGTTCCGCCAGCACCGTTTCACCGGCGACGATCCGCTGGCCCATCAGCACCTTCGGTTCGGTTCCAGCCGGCAGATAGACGTCGACGCGGCTGCCGAAGCGGATCAGGCCGATGCGCTGGCCCGAGGCGATCATGTCGCCAGGCTTGACGAAAGGAACGATACGGCGGGCCACCAGGCCGGCGATCTGCGTGAAGCAGACGCGCAGGCCATCGCCACGCTCGACCAGGATATGCTGGCGTTCGTTCTCCTCGCTCGCCTTGTCGAGGTCTGCATTGAGGAACTTGCCGGGAATGTAGATCACCCGACGTATGGTGCCGCCGATGGGGCTGCGGTTGATGTGAACGTCGAAGACGCTCATGAAAATCGAGATCCGGGTCACCGGCTCGGTCGACATCGGCTGCGAGCCGCTGCCGTCCTCTACCGTCAGCTCCCGCGGAGGCGCGACCTTGCCGATCAACGTCACCAGGCCATCGGCAGGTGCCACGATGTAGCGGTCGTCCTGCGGCGTCACGCGAACGGGGTCGCGGAAGAAGGCAAGGACGCAGTAAGTGAGCAGAGCGAGCGGCAGGCCTACCAGCGGACCGAATGCGATCCAGCCTACCAGCGCGACGGCACCGGCGATGGCGCCGAACTTGCGACCTTCCGGGTGAATGGAAGGCCAGCTCCAGGACGCTTCGCCGCGTCCCTGATTGTCGAGAATTTCTCCGGGCATCACCGTCCTCTAGTCACTGTCCACCGCCCCCGCAATGCCGGGAAGCACGACCCTGTTCCCGAACGCCGAAACGTACGAGCTTATTTTTCGTGGTAGGAGTAGGTTCCGGGAGCCCCGAAGGGAATGCTCATCTGGAGGAACCGGTGGTGGACAGGGCTGGATTCGAACCAGCGTACGCTTGCACGGGCAGATTTACAGTCTGCTGCCTTTAACCACTCGGCCACCTGTCCACACCAGTTGCTGGCGGGGGTTTCCTTTCGGAAGACCCGTTGTGTTGAAGCTCCGAAACCAGAGCCTCGCTGCCGAGGAGCGCGCCTATGTAGAACGCGGCCTTGCCTGTCAATGGGGGGAATGGCAGGAGCGGCACAGTTTTTTCGAATAAGGACGATTTTCATGACAAAACGTAGCGATCCGCAAGACGGCGACCGCGAAGGCGGACGTTCGGGGAAGCCGCTGCGCGGTCGCGCCGGCCGGATGAAAAACGGCCGTGGCAGCGGGCGGGCCAGCACCGGCATGGTTCGCCTGTGGGGCCGCCACGCCGTGGAAGCGGCGCTGAAGAATCCGAATCGCAGCCACCGCAAGCTCTGGGCGACTCGGGAAGGCGTGGAATCGCTCGACGGCGAACTGCCCAGCGATTTCCCGGTGGAGTGGGCCCAGCCTGCCGATCTGGCGCGCCTGGTGGCACGCGATGCGCCCCATCAGGGCCTTGTCCTCGAATGCGCCCCGCTGGACGACATTTTCATCGACGACGTGCTCGACGGCGATCCATCGCGCCCGGTGGTGGTGCTGGACCAGGTGACCGATCCGCATAACGTCGGCGCTATCATGCGTTCGGCCGCGGCCTTCAATGCCTGCGCGATCGTCACCCAGGATCGTCACGCGCCCCCCGAATCGGGAACCCTCGCCAAAAGCGCGTCCGGCGCGTTGGAGATCCTTCCCTGGATTCGCGTCGTCAATCTGGCCCGTGCGCTCGAAGAGATCGCCGAGGCCGGATACTGGCGCATCGGGCTCGACGGCGAGGCGGAGTCCACTTTGGGCGACGCCCTGCCCACCGGCCCCGTCGCGCTGGTTCTGGGCGCCGAAGGAGACGGCATGCGCCACAACATCACCCAGCACTGCGATGCCATCGCCAAACTGCCGATCAGCGAGGCCATGGAAAGCCTCAACGTCAGCAACGCGGCAGCCATCGCGCTTTACGCTGCGGCGACGCGGTCAGCATAATCGCACACCTGAGGGGCACAATCATGAATCGCATCGAACGGCGTCCCTTGGGACGCCGCCTTCTTGCAGGGCTGGGGGTCACCGCCCTCGCGCTCCTGGCGGCGGCCTGCATTTTCGCGCCCGGCAAGTTCACATCCACGCTGGACCTGCGGAAGAACCGCACATTCACCTTCCGCTATGCCGGTGAGATCGTGATGGTGCCTCTCAAGGCATCGAAGCCCAAGCCCTACGAACCCGAAGCCTGCCACGACGAAGACTACAACGAACGCCCCTGCACCGACGAGGAACTCGCCAAGCAGAAGACGGATTGGGAAGCGTCGAACGAGCGAAAGAAGAAGAGCGACGCGGAGGCTTCGCAGATGCTGCTCGGCGGTCTCGATCCCAGCGATCCCAAGGCCGGCGAGCAGATCGCCGAAAAGCTGCGCCGTCAGGTGGGGTGGAACAAGGTCGATTACGTGGGTGACGGCAAGTTCGACGTGGACTTCGCGATGACGGGCCGGCTCGATCACGACTTCACCTTCCCCACCATCGAAGGCTTCGCGATGAACAATGCCTTCGTCCAGCTTTCGCTACGGCGGGACGGCTCTGTGCGTCTGGATGCCCCTGCATTCGGCCCTCAGGGCGGTGCTGCGGGCATGGGAGCCATGATGAGCGGCTTTGCTGCCAACGACAAGGGCGGCGACACGTCCGACAGCACCGTCGACGCCGACGGCACCTTCACGCTGACCACTGACGGAGAAATCCTTGCCAACAACACCGATGAAGGGCCGGTTTCGGTTCCGAATGGAAAGGCCCTGGTCTGGAAGGTCAATCCGCGCACGCCGGCGGCACCGACTGCTCTGGTCAGGCTGACGCCCTGATCGGCTCACCGAACAACAGACGTCCATTTCCGTAGAACGAAAAACGCCGCGCAACCCAGAGGGTGGCGCGGCGTAATCGTATTCAGCCTGCGAGGCGTAGCAGGCTGCAAGGATGCTTAGTTGACAGCGTCCTTGAGGCCCTTGCCGGCCTTGAACTTCGGCTGAGCCGAAGCCTTGATTTCCATGGGCTCGCCGGTGCGCGGGTTGCGGCCGGTCGAGGCCTTGCGCTTGGCGACCGAGAAAGTGCCGAAACCGACGAGGCGAACTTCGTCACCGGCCTTCAGCGCGCCGGAAATGGCGTCGAACACGCCTTCGACAGCCTTGGTGGCGTCGGTACGGGTAAGACCGCTCGAGTCTGCAACGGCGCTGATAAGATCGTTCTTGTTCATTATGGGTACCCCCTAACCTTTCATTTGAATCGGATGTGTCGGGATAATCGGATTCGCCTCTAAACGCGACGGAATTGAGCCGTTTTTACCTGCGGTGTCAAAGGCTAAACACGGCCGAAAAGGGCAATTTGTCGCGTTTTTCCGCCGTCCGGATGACAAATGCTGATTTGTGCACCGCAGCATGGGCGAACAAAGTCGCTGGCGCCGCTCCCGTCTCATGACGACAGACAGGCACAAAAAAGGCGGTTCGAAACCGAACCGCCTTTCAAGTTGCCCGGCCCCGCAGAGCCGGACATGAAGCGCAGCTTAGCCCTGGGCGTCGTTGACGCGACGCTCGGCGATGCGAGCGCGCTTGCCGGTACGACCGCGCAGGTAGTACAGCTTGGCACGACGCACGACGCCGCGGCGAACCACGGTGATCGAATCGATGTTGGGCGAATAGAGCGGGAATACGCGCTCCACGCCTTCACCGAAGCTCATCTTGCGTACGGTGAAGTTCGAACCCATGCCACGGTTCGAGCGCGCGATGCACACGCCCTCGTAAGCCTGGACGCGGGTACGGGTGCCTTCGACAACCTTCACGCCGACGCGGACGGTGTCGCCCGGACGGAAGGTCGGGATATCCTTGGCGGCCTTGGCAATTTCCTCGGCCTCGATCTGCTGAATCAGGTTCATGAACCTAAGTCCTCGTTTTTGCGCCGCGCGCCAGAGGCAGGCTGGCCCCGAACGTCACTGCGACGTTCCCAAAGGTCCGGCCTGCGTGACCGTGTATCTTCCTCCGCCTTTTGTTTCCGCCAGGCGGCGATCTTCGCATGATCCCCCGATCGCAGCACTTCGGGGATCGTGCGCCCTTCCCACTCGGTGGGTCGGGTATATTGCGGGTATTCGAGAAGACCGTCCTCGAACGATTCCTCGGTCCCGCTGGAAGCCGCGCCCATTACGCCGGGAAGCAGCCGAATGCAAGCATCAAGCAGCAGGATCGCCGCGGGTTCGCCGCCGGAAAGCACCGCATCGCCGACGGATATCTCCTCGACGTCGCGGCCCTCGAAAATCCGTTCGTCGAAGCCTTCGAAACGGCCGCAGAGAATAGTGACGCCGGGGCCGTCCGCCAGTTCGCGCACGCGCTGCTGCGAAATGGGCTTTCCACGCGGCGTCATCGCGATCACCGGCGCGTCGGGATTGATCGCGCGCGCGTGGTCAATCGCCGCGGCCAGCACGTCCACCTTCAGCACCATGCCCGCGCCGCCACCGGCGGGCGTGTCGTCCACGGTGCGGTGCCTGTCCGTCGTGAAATCGCGCATGTGGACTGGGTTCATGGCCCACTTCCCCTCGGTCAGCGCCCTGCCCGCCAGGCTGATGCCGAGCGTGCCGGGGAACATCTCCGGATAAAGGGTGAGAACGGTGGCGTTGAATGTCATGTCTCCGCGCAAAGCCCAAATACAGGATGGCGGCAAGGGGCAAATGCCGGAGTTGCGGCCTTCAGAGCGGTTCCCAGACTTCGGCGGGCAGGAAATTCCGATCGGCGTCGATCTCCTCGCGCAGCCATTCGCGCAGGCGTTCGATCTTGCGGACGCCCACGCGGCTTTCCGAATGGACAAGCCACTGCGCCGGCCCCGTGTAGTGCAGCGTATCGAACGGCTGGACCAGACGCCCGGACTCCAGGTCGGCCCGCCAGAACAGTGGAGACAGCAATGCAATGCCGAAGCCCTGGCGCATAGCTGTCGCCTCCTGAAGCTGGTTGTCGAAGACGATGCCCGTTCGCGGCGGAGGTGCCGTGCCGATCCCCGCGGCGGCAAACCATCCCGTCCACCACGGATCGTTCGGCGCGAACCGCTCCACCGACAGCAGGTCTTCCGGCTTCTCGATGCGATTCTTTTCGAGGAAGGCCGGCGCGCAGATCGGCGAAAAATGCTGGCGGAACAGGAAATCCGCGCGCAGCCCATCCCACTTCCCGAAACCGACACGGATCGCCGCGTCATAGGGCGAGGTAGCTAAATCGACGACTTCGTTGCTGAGAGACATGCGCACCGCCAGGTCGGGATGGCGCAACTGGAAACGGCCAATTCGCTCGCTCACCCAGGTGGCTCCGATCGAAACCGAGGCATTGAGCGAGAGCACATCCTCGTCCTCGCTCCACACCGCGGCGAAAGCGTCCGTCATCGATGCGAAGGCGCCGGTCAGCGTCGGCAGCAGACGGCGCCCGACTTCGGACAGGCGCACCCTGCCCTTCTGCCGCACGAACAGCGGCTTGCCCACGCGGTCTTCCAGCTGGCGGATCTGGTAGGAAATCGCGGCCTGCGTCATCCCCAGTTCCTCTGCGGCGCGCGAGAAGTTCTCGTGTCGGCCGGCAGCTTCGAAAGCGCGGATAGCGGTCAGGGGCGGAAGGCGATCCATGCGCGCAACGATAAGGCAGCCTTATGACCTGTGCCAGTGGCTTTGTTGGCGGAGCACCAAGCGATCCGGCACATTCCTTTCATTCGATGGAGGAACCGGACAATGCAGGATCAACACTTCATGCAGCAGTGGAACGCCGACCATGAACGGTTTTCCAACGATGTCGATCGCCTGGCCCGCAGGATCTTCGAAGCCCTCGGCAGCGGATTGCGCGGTGGTCAACACGGCGATTCGGTAAAGGCCAGCGAACCAGCGCTGGATAATGGGGAAAAGCGCGCCGCCTCGCAGAACTGCCCTTTAGCCCACAGGGCGCGACTGACGGCGATCGGCATTATCGCCGGCGTTCTGGCGGGGTCTGCCCTGGCGATGATAACCCCGCTGGTGACCGCGCTGAACTGTCCCGAAGAGGGCAATCGTATCTGCGTCACAGCCGCACTGGCCTGACGTTCCGACCGAAGAGCAAAAAAAGGCCGCCTGCAAGGGCGGCCTTTTCTTCATTCGTCCACGAAGGCAGCGTTGACCACCAGTCGTTCGTGATCCCATTCGGGCACGGCGGCGGAAGTCATCGGCACCATGAAACGGCGCCGTTTCCCGTCTTCGCCGGTCAGGCGCTCGATCTCGATGACATCGCCCGCACCGAAGTTGTCGATGGCGATGCAAATGCCGAGTTCGTCGCCCGCATCGGATACGACGCGCAGCCCCAGCAAGTCGGCGTGATAATACTCACCTTCCGCCAGTTCCGGCATGGCCGAGCGCGGAACGGTAAGCGCGGTGCCGCGCAGCTTCTCGGCGGCCGTGCGATCCGGCACTTCCTCGAAACGCGCGATCGCGCCGCCCTTGCCGTCATCGCGCAGCTTGCCGAGCGTGAGCTTGGAATCGTTGAAGGCGCGGTAGCGCTTGAGCGCCGCCACGCCTTCACCGAACAGCTTGAGGCGAACCTCGCCCGTCACGCCGTGCGCGCCGGTTATGGCAGCAAGCGTGACGGGGCGGTCTTGACCAGCCATCTGGATTCAACCTGAAGCTTAGGCTTCGGTCGATTCCTCAGCGGCTGCTTCGGCAGGCGCTTCTTCAGCGGCCGGAGCAGCAGCAGCAGCGGCGGCAGCTTCTTCAGCTTCACGCAGCTTCTCGGCCTTTTCCTCGGCGCGGTCCTTGGCCTTCTGGCCCGGCTCGCCCTTCTGGGCGTTCACGGTGGCGGCGCGTTCCTTGATGCCGGCCTTGTCGAGCAGGCGGGCAACGCGGTCGGTCGGCTGGGCACCAACGCCGAGCCAGTAACGCACGCGGTCTTCGACCAGACGGACGCGGTTTTCGTCGTCCTTGGCGAGGATCGGGTTGTAGGTGCCGACCTGCTCAAGATACTTGCCGTCGCGCGGGGCGCGCGAGTTGGAGACGACGATCTTGTAGTAAGGACGCTTCTTCGCGCCACCGCGCGACAGACGGATCGAAACGGACATTGTTCTACCTTTCCTTCAAATCTTCAAAAAAATTATTTCTTCAGAAACTTGCTGAGATCGGGACCACCGGCGCCAAGACCGGGAAGCCCGGCGCCGCCGCCGAGACCACCCATGCCGCCAGGACCACCCAATCCGGGCATGGCGGCATCGAGCCCGCCCTTGCCGAACATGGAGGCCAGGCCCTTGAGGCCGCCCATCTTCTTGATCTGCTTCATGGCCTTGGACATTTCCTGGTGCATTTTCAGGAGCTTGTTGACGTCCTGCACCTGGGTGCCCGAGCCATTGGCGACGCGGATCTTGCGCTTGGCGTTGAGCAGCGCCGGATTGACGCGCTCCTTCTGGGTCATCGAACCGATGATCGCATCCATGCGCAGCAGCACGCGGTCGTCCATACCCGAAGCGGCCATCGCCGCCTTGGCCTTCTTCATGCCGGGCATCATGCCCGCGAGCGCGCCAAGGCCGCCCATCTTCTGCATCTGGCCCAGTTGCATGCGCAGGTCGTTCATGTCGAACTTGCCCTGCTCCATGCGCTTGGCCAGCGCTTCGGCGTCTTCGATCTTGACCGCTTCCGCCGCCTTCTCGACGATGGAGACGATGTCGCCCATGCCGAGGATGCGGTTGGCGACGCGGCTGGGGTGGAAGACCTCGAGGGCCTCCATCTTCTCGCCGGTGCCCGCGAACTTGATCGGCTTGCCGGTGACGGCCCGCATCGACAGCGCCGCACCGCCGCGCGCGTCACCGTCCATACGGGTGAGCACGACGCCGGTGAGGTCGACTTCGCCGGAGAACGACTGCGCGACGTTGACCGCATCCTGGCCCGTCAGCGAATCGACCACGAGCAGCGTTTCACGCGGAGTCGCGATGGCGGCAACCGCCTTCATCTCGTCCATAAGCTGCTGGTCGACGTGGAGACGGCCGGCGGTGTCGAGCATGAGCACGTCGACAGCCTGGAGCTTGGCCGACTGCATCGCGCGGGTGGCGATTTCGGTCGGCTGCTGGCCCGCGATGATCGGCAGGGTGGCGACGCCCACCTGCTCGCCCAGCACGCGAAGCTGTTCCTGCGCGGCCGGACGATTGACGTCCAGCGAGGCCATCAGGACCTTCTTACCCTGCTTCTCGCGCAGGAGGCGGGCGATCTTGGCGGTGCTGGTGGTCTTGCCCGAGCCCTGGAGGCCGACCATCATGATGACGACCGGCGGCGCGGCGTTCAGATCGAGTTCGGCGGTCTCTTCCCCGCCCAGCATCTCGACCAGCGCGTCATTGACGATCTTGACGACCTGCTGGCCGGGCGTGACCGAACGGAGCACCGACTGGCCGATGGCCTTCTCGGTAACCTGATCGACGAAGCGGCGAACGACGGGAAGCGCGACATCGGCTTCGAGCAGCGCAATGCGCACTTCGCGCATGGCATCGCGGACGTCCTGCTCCTTGAGAGCGCCGCGACCGCGCAGCTTGTCGAATACGCCACCAAGACGATCAGACAGAGAGTCAAACATTCTCGCTCCTAACGTCACTCGCGGCGAACATGCCACAAACCCTTTCGGCAGCCGCAGCCGCCAGAACGCCAAAAACGCCGGTGGGCGAAACCTCGCTGACCGGCGTGACGGAAACCTTATGCGAAAAACGCCGGCGGACGAAACCTCGTCAGCCAGCGTATCGCGTTTCCGCGAAACTGATATGTCGAAATAACCGAACGAAGAAAACTTTGAAAGGCTATTTCGGAGAAATGGTGGAGCCTAGCGGGATCGAACCGCTGACCTCCTGCATGCCATGCAGGCGCTCTCCCAGCTGAGCTAAGGCCCCGATCATTTCAGCGGATCGACCCTGGGGGGCTCGACCCGTTTCCCGGCAGAGGCTTGCACCTCCGCTTGGGAGGCCGCCCTCTAAATTGGGTTCTCCAGGCTGGCAAGTGGAAATTTTCACCGACCTGTCATTTTTTCGCCGACCCACGAAAAGGCCGCAGAAATGGAAAGGGCGCGGCCGCCGAAGCGCCGCGCCCTTTCCTGATAACGGGATGACCCGAGGCTTACTCGTCGCGGTCGACGTCGTCGTCGCCGGCACCGATGCCGAGATCGTCGTCACCGCCGAGGTCGACGTCGTTGTCCGGCGAATCGCCGTCCTCGTCGATGTCCAGATCGTCTTCGGCGAGATCCGAATCCTCGGTCTCGACGGCTTCCTTCTTCTGGATTTCCTCATAGGGAATCGGCTGCTTCGACTTCAGAACCGGTTCCGGGTGCCACGAATGGCCGCACTCGATGCAGGTAACCGGGTCATCCTTGCCCAGATCGTAGAAGCGAGTGCCGCATTTCGGGCAGCCATGCTTGGCGCCCCATTCAGGCTTTGCCATGAAATGTCCTCATATTGCCCGCCCGAACGGTACGGGCGTGAATTCCGTGTCTTGATGGGAGGGCCGGCGCGCAAAATCAAGCGTCCCGGCTGCATCAGGGCGCGCGCCTTGCCATAGGCCGCACCCGCTGTCAAAAGCCGGGCGATTTTGCAGCCTCCAGCCTCGAAAGACGCAAGCCCGTGAGCCACGACACCGCCGCCCCGATGCGCCCTCGCCGTTTCCTGCCTACCGGGCCGCTCAAGGGTCGGATTCGCGTGCCGGGTGACAAGTCGATCAGCCACCGTTCGATCATGCTGGGCGCGCTGGCCGTGGGCGAGACGCGCGTAAGCGGCCTGCTGGAGGGCGAGGACGTGCTGGCCACCGCCGCCGCCATGCGCGCGATGGGCGCCTCGGTCGAGCGCGTCGGAGAAGGCGAGTGGCGGGTGAACGGTGTGGGCGTCGGCGCCCTGCTTCAGCCCGAGGGTCCGGTGGACATGGGCAATTCGGGTACCTCCACCCGCCTGCTGATGGGCCTTGTCGCCAGCCATCCGATCAATGTCAGTTTCACGGGCGACGGCTCGCTTTCCAAGCGCCCGATGGGCCGCGTGATCGATCCGCTCTCAGAAATGGGCGCCAGCTTCGACGCAAGTGAAGGGGGCCGCCTGCCTCTTATCGTGCGCGGTGCCTCGCCCGCCGTGCCGATCACCTACCGCCTGCCGGTCGCCTCCGCGCAAGTGAAGAGCGCGATCCTGCTCGCCGGCCTGAATACGCCGGGCACCACCACCGTGATCGAGCCCGTCCCTACTCGCGACCACTCCGAGCGCATGCTCAAGGGCTTCGGCGCCGACCTCGATGTAACCGTGGAAGCCGACGGCACCCGCGTCATCACCATCAAGGGCCCGGCCGAACTGAAGCCGCAGGTCATCGACGTACCGGGCGATCCCTCCTCTGCCGCCTTCTTCATCGTTGCCGCCCTGATCGTGCCGGGCAGCGAGGTCGTGATCGAGAACGTCGGCCTCAACCCCACCCGCGCCGGTCTTGTCGAAGTGCTGCGCCAGATGGGCGGCAGCATCGCGTTCCTGAACGAACGCGAGGTCGGCGGCGAGCCGGTAGCCGATCTGCTGGTCAAGCACTCGCAACTCAAGGGTATCGAAGTCGATCCCGCCATCGCGCCCGCCATGATCGACGAGTTCCCTGTCCTCTTCGTCGCCGCCTCGCTGGCGGAAGGCGTCACCGTCACCAGTGGCCTCGACGAGTTGCGCGTGAAGGAATCGGACCGCCTTACCGCCATGGCGGTGGCGCTCGCGCTTGCTGGCGCCCAGGTCGAGGAGCGCGAGGACGGCGTGGTCATCACCGGCACCGGGGGAAATCCCCTGCCCGGCACCGCCGAGGATGCACAGGTCACCACACATCTCGACCACCGGATCGCCATGTCGATGGCCATCGCCGGGCTGGTCAGCAGTGGCGGGGTGGAAGTGGACGACACGCGCCCCATCGCCACCAGCTTCCCCAATTTCGAAGAGCTGCTGGTCAGCCTGGCGGAATAAGGGCATTCTCCGGGAGGCTGCGGCAGGACTTTGCTCTCCGGTCGGCAGCCTCCTGACGGGAGTGCGCATGATCCTAGACCTGCCGCAGTGGCTCAGCAACGCGCTCGGTTTCGCCGGCACTGCGTGCTGCATCCTCGCCTACGCCTACATCACTTATGAGCATGATCCGAACCGCTACCTCCAGCATGGATTGAACCTTGCGGGGGCGGTGCTCCTGCTGATCTCGCTCATGGTGAACGTGAACCTGCCCTCCATCGCGATGGAGGCCCTGTGGGCGATCATTGCCGGCTGGGGCCTGCTGAAAGCACTGCGCACAAGGACGGGCCGAACACAGCCGGGCTCATCGCAGCCGGGCCCGACACGCCAGAACGACGAAGCGCGCTTGCCTTGATGCGCCCGAGCCGCCAAGAGCCCGCGATGATCATCGCCGTCGACGGACCCACCGCTTCGGGCAAAGGCACTATCGCCAAGGCCCTCGCAGAGCACTTTCGCCTGCCCCACCTCGACACCGGGCTGCTCTACCGCGCCGTGGGGCGCCAGTGCTTTCTCGACGGCGGAAACCCGGACGACCCCGTGGCCGCCCTCGCCGCCTGCTCCTTTCCCGATGCGCTGCTGACCGACCTCGAGCTGCGCTCCGAAGCGACCGGGGGACTGGCAAGCCGGGTTTCGGTGCACCCCGCCGTGCGCCAGGCCCTGTTCGAGCGCCAGCGCAGCTTCGCCACCCAGATGAGCGGCGCCGTGCTGGACGGCCGCGATATCGGCACCGTCATCGCTCCGGAAGCGGCAGCCAAGCTCTTCGTCACCGCCTCGGTGGAAGCGCGTGCCTGGCGGCGCCATCTCGAGATGGAAGCGCAAGGCCGCGACCACTCGCTGGAAGAGATTGCCGCCGACCTCGCCGCCCGCGACGAACGCGATCGCAACCGCAAGGACGCGCCGCTGGTCGCCGCCGAGGACGCCGTTCTGCTCGATACTTCGGAACTGGACCGCGACGCAGCGGTCGCAGCCGCGATCGCCGCCGTCGAAGCCTGCGTCAGCCGCGCCCTTTCCTGAGCAGCCCCCGTCGTCCCGGACTTGATCCGGGACCGCTGTCGGAGCCGCGCCTCCTATCGGGCGTGGCTGGCGGTCGAGCATGGCCCGGGGCTCATCGCGAGGTTGCGCCTGAAGAACTGTCAGCGGTCCCGGATCAAGTCCGGGACGACAGCTAGAGCTGCGCCCTCGGCCGCTGGCGCCAGCGCTCCACGCCGGCGCGGGCATCCTGCACGAAGCGCGAACGCCGCACCCCTTCGAGAAACAGGTTGCCCACGATCCATCCGATCGGCCCGACCGGGCGCTTGAACTGCACGAGCAGGACGATACGCGTTTCGTCGCTGTCATTGCGCACTTCGTGATTGAAGACGTCGTCGAAGACCAGGCACTTGCCTTCGCGCCACTCCAGCCATTCATCGACCACGCGCATCCGGCACTTTTCGGACTCGCGCGGTACCTGGATGCCCAGGTGGCAGGTCAGAAAGGCTTTCGACACGCCGGTATGGGCCGGCAGATGCGTGCCCGGCACCAGGACCGAGAAGAAGGCCGAGTTCAGGCCGGGAATCCGCGAAATCAGCTCGGTGGTGCGGGGGCAGGCACGGCAATTGGTCTCGTCGCGATAACGATAGCCGACGAGGAAAAAGGAGCGCCAGCGCCCGGCCGGAGCGATGCGCCGGTGATCGGGAGAGATCGTCGCCAAAGGGGGAACCTCTTCAAGGTCCTGCAGCGCGGCGGCGGCTTCCTCCCGGATCGCTTCCCAGTTCTCTTCCAGAATACGGGTCCAGGCGTAGCGGGACGGATCATGGACGGGCACGTCGGGCACGCGCGAACTGCGGGCGATCCAGCGGTTCGTCTTCGGCTGGATCCACTTTCCGAAGCGCAGGATCCAGGTCGGCTTCGGGACCAGCGCCTTGCTAGGCGCCATCGTTGCATCGAGTTTGTCGGGAATCGGTGACGTAACGTGCTCTGCCATGCAGGCTCCTGACGAAATGGTCCCGTACGCTCCCCTTCCCCGACAATGGCGCGTTTCCATGGCCTCGGCAAGCCGGAGACCCGATCGAATCGGCGTTCTGCCGCCAACCGGCCGAAGCGCCATTTTCCTTGCATTTCGGCACTCCGAGGCGTAGTGGCCGCCGGTCTGGACGGCCCCATGGCTTGAAGGACGCTGCGGCGGGCATTCGGCCCCCGTGGCAGTTCGGCCCTTTTGGCCCGTCGTTCGCATGGTGTGGACGCGCGGAGGAAAGACCGGTGGATTCAACCACCTGGCCGGGAAAATCGTTACAAAGGAAAGCGCCTTAATGGCTACTTCTGCCAATCCGACTCGCGACGATTTCGCGAAGATGCTCGACGACCAGCTCGGCGGCGTTGCCGACGACGGCTTTGAAGGCCGCGTGGTCAAGGGCACCATCACCGCCATCGAAAACGACAAGGCCGTCATCGACGTGGGCCTCAAGAGCGAAGGCCGCGTGCCGCTGCGCGAATTCGCGCGCGGTGAAGGCGAGCATGGCCTCAAGGTCGGTGATGAAGTCGAAGTTTATGTCGACCGCGTCGAAAACGCCGACGGTGAAGCGATGCTGTCGCGCGACCGCGCCCGCCGCGAAGCCGCGTGGGACAAGCTCGAAAACGAATTCGGTGAAGGCAAGCGCGTCGAAGGCGTGATCTTCGGCCGCGTCAAGGGCGGCTTCACCGTCGACCTCGACGGCGCCGTTGCGTTCCTCCCCGGCTCGCAGGTCGACATCCGCCCCGTGCGCGACGTCACCCCGCTGATGGACGTGCCGCAGCCCTTCCAGATCCTGAAGATGGACCGTCGCCGCGGCAATATCGTCGTGTCGCGTCGCGCCGTCCTCGAAGAAACGCGCGCCGAACAGCGCAGCGAGCTGATCGACAAGCTGAGCGAAGGCCAGGTCATCGAAGGCGTCGTCAAGAACATCACCGACTACGGTGCGTTCGTTGACCTCGGCGGCATCGACGGCCTGCTCCATGTCACCGACATGAGCTACAAGCGCGTCAACCACCCGAGCGAAGTGATCGCCATCGGCGACACCGTGAAGGTCCAGATCATCCGCATCAACCAGGACACCCAGCGCATCAGCCTCGGCATGAAGCAGCTGGAAAGCGATCCGTGGGAAGGCGCAGCCGTCAAGTACCCGGTCGGCGCCAAGCTGTCGGGCACGGTCACGAACATCACCGAATACGGTGCCTTCGTGGAACTGGAAGCCGGCATCGAGGGCCTCGTCCACGTTTCGGAAATGTCCTGGACCAAGAAGAACGTCCACCCCGGCAAGATCGTCTCGACCTCGCAGGAAGTCGAAGTGGTCGTTCTCGAAGTCGATTCGGACAAGCGCCGCATCTCGCTCGGCCTCAAGCAGGCCCAGCAGAACCCCTGGGAAGCCTTCGCAGAGAAGCACCCCGTCGGTTCGCAGGTTGAGGGCGAAGTCAAGAACGCCACTGAATTCGGCCTGTTCATCGGCCTGGACGGCGACGTCGACGGCATGGTTCACATGTCGGACATCGCCTGGGGCATCTCGGGCGAAGACGCTCTGGCCCTGCACCGCAAGGGCGAAGAGGTTTCGGCCGTCGTTCTCGACGTCGATGTCGAGAAGGAACGCATCAGCCTCGGCATGAAGCAGCTTGAGCGTGGCGCTCCGGCCGCTGGCGGCGTTGCCGCGACGGGCGGCAGCTCGCTCCGTCGCAACGAAGTCGTCACCGTCACCGTTCTCGAAGTTCGCGACGGCGGCCTGGAAGTCCAGGCTGGCGACGATGGCGCCACCGGCTTCATCAAGCGTTCGGACCTCGGCCGCGACCGCGACGAGCAGCGCCCCGACCGCTTCCAGGTCGGCCAGAAGCTCGACGCCATGGTCACCGGCTTCGATCGTTCGAAGAAGCCGAACTTCTCGGTCAAGGCCCGCCAGCTGGCCGAAGAGAAGGAAGCCGTGGAACAGTACGGTTCGTCGGATTCGGGCGCTTCGCTCGGCGACATCCTCGGCGAAGCCCTCAAGAACCGTTCGTAAGAACGTTTCGGGCTTCACCGCAAGGTGAACCATCAAAAGCCCGTCCGGAGAAATCCGGGCGGGCTTTTGCTTTTTCGGGTTCGCCGGGAGCGCGAACCTTATCGCCGCACGGCCTTCCCCACCGCGCCCTCAGGGCCTACATCGATGCTCAAGGAGAGTACCGATGCTCGAAGTCCACCAGTTCCCCTGCCTCAGCGATAACTACGGCTATCTGCTCCACGACCCCGCGAGCGGCGAAACCGCCTGCATCGACACGCCCGATGCCGAGGAATACCTGCGCCAGGCCGGAAACAAGGGCTGGCAGATCACGCAAATCTGGAACACGCACTGGCACCCCGACCATGCCGGCGGCAACGGCGCCATCAAGGCGGCGACCGGGTGCAAGATCATCGCTCCCCACGGCGATGCCGGAAAGATCCAGGGCGTCGATCGCACGGTAGACCAGGGCGATGTCGTCACGCTGGGAGACTGGCATGCCCACGTCATCGATGTCGGCGGGCATACCCTGGGCCATTGCGCCTATCATCTGCCCGAGGCCAAGATCGCATTCGTCGGCGATTCCGTCTTCGCCCTGGGCTGTGGACGCATGTTCGAAGGCCAACCCGCGCAGTTCTGGGACAGCCTCAAGCGGATCAAGGCCCTGCCCGGCGATACCATGCTCTACTGCGCGCACGAGTACACCGCCTCGAATGCGAAGTTCGCTCTGCATGCCGACCCCGACAATGCCGAACTCGCCGCCTATGCCGCGGACATAGATCGCGCCCGGGCGGCCGGTCTGCCGACGGTGCCGACCAAACTCGGCCGCGAATTGCTCACCAACCCGTTCCTGCGAGCCGACGATCCCGCGATACAGGTTCGCTGGGCACCCGGTGGCGCACCGGGCGACGCCGTCGCCACTTTCGCGGCGCTGCGAGAAGCCAAGAACAGCTTTTGACGCAGGAAGGCGCAGGCGGGGCAGCTGCCCCGCCTTCCCCGCCTCACTTGTAGACGATACGAACCCGGGACGCCGCCTCTGCCGCCGCGCGGCGTGCGGTGTCCGTGTCTCCAGCCAGCGCCAGAGCCACCCCCATGCGGCGGTAGGGACGCGTCACTGGCTTGCTGAATATCCGCAAGTCCATTTGCGCACCGGGCGTCGCCAGAGCCTCTGCCTGGCCTTCGTAGGCGAAGGATTCGCTGTCGCGGTCGGCCAGGATCACTGCAGAGGCGCTGGCGCCATGCAGGACCACTTCGGGCACCGGAAGTCCCAGGATCGCTCGTGCATGAAGGTCGAATTCGGAGAAGTTCTGCGAGATCAGCGTAACCATCCCGGTATCATGCGGGCGCGGTGAAAGTTCGGAGAAGATCACCTCTTCCCCCTTCACGAAGAACTCAACGCCGAACAGCCCGTAGCCGCCGAGATCGTCGACGACCTTGCGCGCCATGTCCTGCGCGGCGGCAATGGCGGAAGGTTCCATCGGCGTCGGCTGCCACGATTCCTGATAGTCGCCGCGCTCCTGCCGGTGCCCGATCGCCGGGCAGAACGAGACGCCCTCGCGGCTGCGGATCGTGAGCAAAGTGATCTCGTAGTCGAAGGCGACGAATTCCTCGACGATCACCCGCTTGCGATCGCCGCGCATGTTGGCGACGGCGTAGTCCCACGCCTTTTCCAGATCGGCGGCATCGCGCACCGTGCTCTGGCCCTTCCCTGACGAGGACATGACCGGCTTGATGACGCAGGGAAGGCCCGTGTGCTCCGCGCCTGCCAGCACTTCGTCCAGGCTCTCCGCATAGCGATAGCGCGACGTGCGCAGGCCCAGCTCCACCGCCGCGACCTCGCGAATGGCATCGCGGTTCATGGTCATCTGCGTGGCGCGGGCGGAGGGGACGACGCAGAACCCTTCCGCCTCCACTTCCGCGAGCACTTCGGTGCGGATCGCCTCGACCTCGGGGACGATGAAGTCCGGCCGGTGCTTCTCGATGGCGGCGCGCAGGCGCTCTCCATCCAGCATCGAGAACACCTCGAACCCATCGGCCACCTGCATGGCCGGAGCGCCTTCATAGGCATCGCAGGCAATGACTTGGCAGCCGAGGCGCTTGGCCGAGATCACGAATTCGCGCCCCAGTTCCCCCGAACCGAGCAGCAGGATCTTCGCGGTGAATGCCATGACGGGCCGTCCTTTCGTATGATTTACGCCCTAGAGCAATGTCCCCGAGAGTATGGCAAGGGCGATCGTGAAATAAATGACGAGGCCGGTGACATCGACGAGCGTCGCGACGAACGGGGCCGAAGCGCTTGCCGGGTCGAAACCCAGCCTTTGCAGCAGGAACGGCAGCATCGATCCCGCGAGCGAGCCGAACGTGACGATCCCCACCAGCCCTGCCGAAACGGTCGTGGCGATCAAGACCCAATGGTTGCCGTAATCGTAGAAGCCCAGCACCTGCCATGCGGCGATGCGTGCGAAACCCACCGTGCCGAGAATCGCACCCAGAACGATGCCTGCCGGCAATTCGCGCAGGCCCACGCGCCACCAGTCGCGCAGCCGCACCTGCCCCATCGCCAGTGCGCGGATGATGAGCGAAGTCGCCTGACTGCCGCTGTTGCCGCCCGAACTCATGATGAGCGGGATGAACAGCGTCAGCACCACCGCGCGGGCGAGTTCGTCCTCGAAATGCTGCATCGCGCTCGCCGTCAGCATTTCCGAGAGGAACAGCACGCTGAGCCACCCTGCCCGCTTGCGGATCATCTCGAAGAAGCCGGTTTCGAGATAGGGCCGGTCTAGCGCCTCGACGCCGCCGAACTTCTGCACATCCTCGGTATGCTCGGCCACCAACGCATCCAGCACGTCGTCGATGGTGACGATGCCGAGCGGACGGCCCGCATCGTCCACCACCGGCAAGGCCAGCAGGTCGTGGCGGCGGATCAGGTCGGCCACCGCCTCGCGATCGGTTGCGGGCGTCACCGTTACCGGCTCGCGGTCGCGAGCGAGATCGATGGCGGGCGAACCGGGCTCGGCCGCGATCAGGCGGCGCAGCGAGATCGTCGCATCGAGACGGCCGCGTTCGTCGAGTAGGAACACCGAGTAGACGGTCTCGCGGCTGCGTTCGACGGTGCGGATGAGATCGAGCACTTCGGCGACGCTGGCCGAGACCCGTGCGGCAACGAACTCGGTGGTCATCATGCCGCCGGCGCTGTCCTCCGGCCAGGCCAGCAGGCTGCGCAACGAAGTGCGCACTTCCGGCGCAAGGGCGCCGAGAATCTGGACCGACGCGGCCTCGTCCATCGCCGCCAGAACGTCAGCCGCGCGATCCTCGGCCATCTGCGCCACCAGGTGCACCGCTCGCGGCTGCGGCAAGAGCGGCAGCACATCGGGCGCCGCCGTGAATTCGGGACGGTCGAGCACGGCAACGGCGCGCACGTCCGCCATGCGGCCGAGCTTGGCAGCAGCGGCCTCAGGCGTCAGCGCCTGGAGCATCTCGACGATATCGGCAATGTAGACCCCGCGCTTGGCGGGGCGGGCACCGGCGTTCACGCCGGCGAGAGGGTCGTTCACCATCATCACACCTTTCGTCCGCACGACCCGGGCGGACGACGGCCAGCGAGAACTAGCCAGCGCCCTCCGGACGTGCGGTTCTACTGGAACTGTCGCTGGACATGTCCTCGCTTCCTGAAACACCGCAGCAACATCGGCTGCGCGGGCGCCGTGTGATCCCGAACGCAGCCAAGGTCAACATCCGATTGCAGGCGCCCTTTTTCGGCACACAAAAAAGCCCCCGTGCAGCGCACGGAGGCCTTGTTGCTTTGCAGCCGATCCGAAGGATCAGATGCCGGCGATCGCCTGATCGACCAGCGCCTTGTCGGCACCGGCGGAGTGATTGGCGCGGATCAGCCCGCTGGCAGCCGCAGCAGCGGCAGCGGCGGCCTGCTGGCGCAGTTCGGTCACGGCAGCGCGCTCGACGGCGCCGATCTTGTCCTGGGCCATCTTCTCGCGACGGGCGATGACGTCGGTCGTGTCGGCCTGGGCCTTGGCGACGATCGTTTCCGCTTCGTGGCGGGCATGCTCGATCAGAGCGGCGGCGTCCTTTTCGGCACCGGCGATCTTGTCGGCATATTCCTTTCGCAGGGCTTCCGCCTCGGCGCGAAGGGTCTTGGCCTCTTCGAGCTGGGCCTTGATCTCGGCGATCTTGCTGTCGAGGCCGCCGGAGATCATCTTCGGCAGGCCCTTCCAGACCATGATCGCGAGGAGCACCAGCATCGACGCGCTGACGACCGCGACCGGCGGGGCGACGCCCAGCAGGAGCGGTTCGGCGTGATGCTCGACCGAAGCGTGTTCCTGCGTCCCGGCCATCTCGGCGCCTTCGTGGGCAGTGCCCTCAGCGACGGTAGCATCGACGGCCGCGTCGGCAGTGGTCAGCTCAGTGTTCTCAGCCATGGACCAGGTTCTCCTTCACGGCGGAACGGACCGCGCCGTCGTCGAGAGTCAGGCCGGCGATGCGGCTGACGATCTCCCGGGTGGCGTCGGCGGCGACGTCCTCGATCTCGGCGGCGGCCGAACGGCGCGCCTGAGAGATGCGGGTTTCGGCTTCGGCGAGCGTGGCGTCGATGGCCACCTGGGCGGTCGCGAGACGCTCGGTCGTGACGGCAGCGGCCTTCGCGCGGGCATCCGCGATCAGGGCCTGCGCCTCGGCGCGGTTGGCGTTCTCACGCGTGCGCCAGGCTTCCTCTTCCGCATCGGCCTGAGCGCGAGCGCGTTCGGCGGCGGCGAGGTCGTCGGCAATCTGCTTGTCGCGCTGCGCAACCGTATCCATGACCTTGGGAACCATTCCCCGTCCGACGACGAAGAACGTGAAGCCGAAGAAGATCAGCATCCAGAAGATCTGGCTGGAATAGGTCGCGGCTAGCTGTGCGATCTGAGGCATGGGTCAGCCCTGTCTCGAAGTGGCCGGTAGAATTCTTGCGTCCTCTCCGGCCGCCCAACCAAAGGGTTCGGGCAGCCGGAGGGGATCAGTGCGCGCGATCAGGCGAAGATCAGCAGCGCGGCAACGACGAACGACAGCAGGCCGAGAAGTTCGGCGCCGGCGAAGCCGATGAAGAGGCGGCCCTGCTGGGCGTCAGCGGCGCCCGGGTTGCGCAGCGCGCCTTCGAGGAACTTGGCGAAAACGCTACCCACGCCGATCGAGGCGAGGCCGCAACCGATAGCAGCGAGACCGGCACCAAGCAGCTTTGCAGCTTCTGCGTCCATTTCAAAAACTCCCTTTGGAAAACTCGAGTGAGACTGAAAATCAGTGAAGGTTCTCTGCGTCGTTCAGATAGACGCAAGTGAGAAGAGCGAAAACATAGGCCTGGATGCCGGCGACGAGCAGCTCGAGAGCGCAGATGCCGACCATCAGGATGAAGCTGGGCAGACCGGCGATGGCGAAGAGGCCGATGCCGGCATTGCCGGAGCTGATGACGAAGCTCGAAAGAACCTCAAGAAGAACGTGGCCGGCCATCATCGCAACGAAGAGACGCAGGCCGAGGCTGAACGGGCGCACCAGGAAGGAGATCAGTTCCACGCAGAAGATCAGCGGGATCATGATCACCGGGGTGCCGTGCGGCACGAACAGCGAGAAGAAGTGCAGCTTGTGCTTCGCGAAACCGACGATCAGGACGATCGCGAAGGAAAGCACCGCGAGAACGCCGGTGGCCGAAAAGTGGCTGGTGAAGGTGAAGGCGTGGAGGCCGATCACGCCCAGCGGCAGCAGGCCGAGGAAGTTCGCGAAAAGAATGAACATGAACAGCGAGAAGATGTACGGAACGTACTTCTTGCCGCCGGGGCCGACGTTGGCGGCCAGCATGCCGTCGATGAAGCCGGTGAAGCTTTCGACAGCCATCTGCCAGCGACCGGGCACGAGCTGGCGCTTCATGCCGCCGGCAACGAAGAACGCCAGCGTCACGGCGGCGATCGCCATCCACAGCGTGCTGTTGGTGAAGGCGATGTTGTAACCGGCGATGCTCCAGCCTTCCGAGCCGAACAACGGCTGGATGCTGAACTGGTGCATCGGATCGACCTTCGCTTCGGCTGCCACGCGAATATCCCTGTCGCCAATGAACGGCAGCGCCCTTAACTTACCCCTCCTGGGTCAATCCGGGCGCCGGTTCGAATTCCTGATAATGTTCCTGAAGGCGACGAATATTCCTGCGAACAGCATCACCATCAGACCCCAGGGCGATGTTCCGGCGAAGTGATCGATCACCCAGCCAAGGAACAGACCACCCGCAACCCCGCCGAGCAAGTCGGCCAGGACGCGGTTACCGGCACGATAGGCATCGTCGGTTTCCGCACCCGCGACCGGCTTCTGACGCTGCGCTTCCCGCTCGCGAAGGGCTTTAAGCCGATCGTCCAGCGAATCGAGGCGCGCATCCTCGCCGACAGGGCCCGGTGCGGACGGCTCGTCGTTCATGTCAGGGCTCCTTCTCAATCGAATAGGAACGAATGACGCGTTCAACGGCTGCCCGCCGAGGGCGCCGACCCCTTAGGGTGGGGGCATTCGCGAGTCAACCATGCGGGGACGCGCGCGGCAACAGTTGTTCACACGGAAGCCCGCGTGCCCAAGTGCCGCTCAGGCCTGGAAGGTGGTAATGCTCCGTCGATACCGCAAGGACGATGCCGACGAAAAACGACGACAATGCGGCGGTGAAGCGCTGCGGAGCCCGATCTTGCGCCCGCACGCGTACGGCGCGCAAAAAAGCGGCCGGGAATCCCGGCCGCTCACTCATTCCTGGAAAGATCGTTTCCCGCCCGATCAGGGGCAGCGGGCATCCCGATCGGGCGCGCCGGCTCCGCGGGTCTTCCAAGAACCGTCCGTCGCCTGATACTTTTCGCCGGGCTGTGTCTGCGAGATCAGACGGCATGCCGTGGCGAAGGCATATTCCTCGATCGTGCTCTTCCCCGCCGCCTTCTCGGTGTAGATGGCGCGGCGGCGATTGTTGATGTCGCGCACCATGGCGCGGACTTCGGCCGAGGGGCTGCCGATGACGCCGAGATATCCGTCCTTCTGTTCGCCCACCTGACCGGCGGCGCGCGCCGCCGCATAGGCCGGATCGCGTCCGTCCTGTGCCATGGCGCCGCCGCTTGCGGAAAGCGCCAGCACCAGTGCGCCAAGAACGGCCGCGCGACTGCTCGAAAGGAACTTGGTCATCAGAATACGCCTTCGTTTTCCTTGATCGTGTTCTCCGCATCCTGGGAGAGACGATAGATCACTTCCTGCCTGATGTTGATGTTGAGTTCGATCACGATCGGCTTGTCCGGCGCCGTCACGTTGACGCAGCCGGCAAGTGCCGATCCCACACCCGTCATCATCACCAAGGCGCGAACGGCGCGCCTGCCGGACCGGAGGGCGAACTGCTGCGCGATATCTCGTAGCTGGCTCATCATCGCCGGGCTTGTCGCAGCCGGATCGCTTCCGGTCAATTCCGGGGCCTTCATGGATTGTTCTCGCTGACTGGAGGCTGAATGGTTGCTGGCGCGGGACGAACCGAGTTGGTGCCGGAAGGCAGCGCTCTCGGTGGTATGCCACTGGATATGCCGAGCGTACGTGGATCGGTGAGGTATGCGGGATCGTAAAGGGAGCGCATGGAGCCGAAGAGGCTGAAGAACGGCGCCTTGATCTTGACGACAAAGCGGATCGGCAGCTTCGCGATCTGCCGGGTCAGGAAATTCTTGTCGGCCGAGGTACCCTGGCTCAAACCGTCGAATGCCAGCCGCGTGAAGATGTCGCCGCCGAGCGATCCGTTCAGGCCGATCTCCATGTGCTTGTAATCGACGGATTTCAATGCGCCGAAGGCGAAGTTGCCCATCGTCGACAAGTCCTTGTACGTCAGCGCCCCCAGATAGCTGACGTTGCCGCCCGGATCGCGGGAAGCCAGATAGCCGTCGACGAGGCGTCCGCCCTGTTCGTCGAAGACCATCGGCACTTCGCCGTCGAAGATGCCGGTGGCGTTGATGTTGGTCAGTTCGAGATGCTGCACGAAAGTCGCGGCATCGAGTCCGCTGACCCTCAGCTTGTAGTGGCGGACTTCCGTAGCGCCGATTCGCATAGTCGCGGGATCGAGCGCCAGCCGGCCCGACATGAACGGCCATTCCGCACCGTTGATCCGCAGCAGATAGCCCGGCTCCATCTGGAAGCCCAGCACGCCGTCGGTAACCTCGATGCCGGGGTTGATCGAGGCAATCCGCACTTGCTGGTTGGGCGCCGTCACGAACCCGAGCAGATCGGTGAACACGACGTCCCCGGTAAGGCCCTTCACCGGACCGAAGGCGGCCGCGAAGTCCAGCCCCTTGGAGGAGAAGCGGCCGCTGCTGGTGACGGTCTGCGCGTTCCAGTCGATCCGGCCCTTGCCCTGGAGCGATCCGCGCAAGTCCGAGACGATGCCCAGCAGCAGCGGAGACAGGGTCTCGGCCTGCATGTCCTTGTCGAAGCTGATGCCCGGAACCGCCAGATCGGCATGGCCCCTGGCATTGCCCAGGTCATGGACGATATCGGCGCGGACGACCTCGCGCTCGCTCTTCGGCTCGCGCAATACCGCCTGGGCGGTGATGACGTTGTTCTCCAGCCGCAAGGTTCCGTCTTTCGCGACAAGCGGCTGGAAGCGCGGAACCTGCTGGCGATCCACGAGCGTGAACCGCGCCTGGTCGATCAGCAGCTTGCCTTCGGCATAGCGCCAGTTCCCCGCTGTCTGCCGCAAGTCCAGCGGGACGGCGGCAAGACCGATGTCCGCCTCGTCGAACGTGCCGCCGATATCCTTGCCCACTTGTGCGTCGAGCCGGGCAAGCCGGAAGCGCGACGGTGCATCGGGCGTGCCCAGCGCCACATCGACGGTTTTCGCCGTGAGGTTTCCGGTACGACCGGCCAGCTGCGCATAGCCCAGAGGTCCGCTGGCGATGCGAATCGGCGTTTCGCCCAGCCGCCCCGACAGGTCCAGGCGGGGAATGCCGAAGGCGATATCGATGCCGCTGCCCCTGCCCCTGTTACGACTGCGCACGATGGCGCTGCCCGGCGCGGGGCAGACCTGGAGCGAGCGCCGGTCGAGGGTGAGGTTGGCAATAGCAAGACGTTCGAATCCGACCTTCGTGCAGGCGCTCCAGACCGCCAGAGCGCCGTCCGCGCCCCAGCGCCCGTCGAGGGGCAGGACGAGACCCTTCGTGGCACCACCGGGCAGTGCGCCGGACAAGCGCGCCTCGCCGGTGAAGCGCATGGCGCCGTCCGGCGATTGCGACAGCGCCAGTCGGGGAATTGCCAGCCGCGAATCATCGGCGGCGTACTCGGACATCTCCACTTGCAGCGCCAGACGGCCCCGCGCATCGCTTTCCATGCGGCCTGACACCTGCGGAAGGCCCTGCCCGCCGCTGGCGAAATTGCCGGTGACGACCGCGCGCCTGCCGCCGAACTGCGCCTGCACCCGCGACAGGGTGAGGAGCGCGCTGCCACTGCTGCCCTTCACATTGCCGCGCGGCACTACGAGCGTCATGCCGTCCTCGGTTCCGCGCAGGACAAGATTGGCAGCGATCGTGCTGTTCCGGGTTTCGCGGGCCAGGGCGCCGCGCAACTGCCGCGCCAGCGGCGCCGCCAGCGTTCCTTCGCCCGCCTTCATGCCTTCGGCGAGCAGCGAATCGACCGATTCGCCGATCGACAGCCTGGATCCGCTCACGTCGCCTTCGAGATCGAAACGGGCCAGACCATGGCTGGCCCGCACCCGCCCATCGAAACCAAGCGCGCCGATCCGCGCCTGTTCGGTTACGACATCCTGGCCCTTGGCCTGGAAATTCGCGTTGAGCGCCTCGCGGCGATAGGAGAAACGGCCGGAGGCGTCGAGTTTAGACAGCCGATTGCGGCCGAGCTTCAGAGGACCGCCGGCAAGGCTCAGGCTACCCTCGCCGCCATCGAGCTTTCGGTCGAGCACGAAATCGAGCTGCGCGCCGCTGGCGCCAAGCTGCAAATCCCGATCCCGGCAGGTTAGTGCCGCCGTCCGCAATGGGCCCTGGAAGCGGGGGCGACCGCCCGAAACCGACAGTTTGCCGTACAGCGTCGTAGGCCCTGCCTCGCAGCCTTCAGCCGCCAACCGGGGTGAAACGACGGCCAGTTCGCCGCGGAAGCCGCCGTCCAATCCATTGGCCAATCCAGTGGCCAATCCATTGCGCAACGCGCCCGCGCCGGCGATTCGCGCGGCAAGACGGCCGTGGTCGCTCTCTATCAGCGCCCGCCCGTCGACAATGGCGAGATCCAGGTCGGGCAAGGCATAGTCCTTGTCGCCCCCGCCGCCTTCCAGCACTTTGTCGAGAGCGCCGAGCGTCAGCTTGCCGTCGCGCCAGGATCCGAACAGGCGCGGGCGAACCACGGTTATGCGCCCGATTCCGGGCCATCCCCAGTTCAGGCGCGTCGCGACGTGCAGTTCCGCGATCGTCAGGTCTGGCCGCCTGGGATCGCCAACCACGAGGTTGCGGATCACCTGCTCCGACGGGCCGATGCTGACGATTTCATAGCGGGCGGGAAGTCCCAGCTTGTCCAGTTCGTCGGCGATCAGGTCATCGGCAATGTCCTCGCGCCAGACCCAGGCGCCCGCCACGCCCACGCCGAGCACACCTAGCAGGGCAAGCGCCGTCATGCGCCGCCGCCCGAAACGGGCAGACCGCGACAACTCCGCCGGTGGGGTAACTTGCTCGTGCTCCTGCGACATCCGGTCCATCACTTGCGCTTGCCTTTCCGGAAAGGCAATTGTCTGTAGGCGTTATGCCCGAGCAAGACCGTCTCTTCGATGAACCCGCCGACAATGTCGGCTCCGATTCCACTTCGGAAGCGGCGATTTGCGTCGATCCGGCAAACGATCCCAGCGGGCATCGCTCGCGGCTGAGAAAACGGCTGGTGGACGGCGGGGCGGATGCTCTGGCGGATCATGAAGTCATAGAACTCCTGCTGATGCAGGCGGTTCGCCGTCAGGACATGAAACCTCTCGCCCGCAGCCTGATCCATCGCTTCGGCTCGCTCGCGGGCGTCCTGCAGGCCGATCCTCGCACGCTGGGCGGACATCCCGGCATGGGAGAAGCCACGGTGGCGGCGCTGCGCGTGGTGACCGTCGCGGCCACCCGCATGGTGCGCCAGAAAGTCCGGGAAACGCCGGTACTCGGCTCCTGGCAGGCGCTGATCGACTACCTCACGATCGACATGGCGCATCTCACGCTCGAACGCGTGCGGGTGCTCTATCTCAATTCCAAAAACATGCTGATCCTCGACGATCTGGTGGGCGATGGATCGATCGACGAAGCGGCGATCCACCCGCGCGAGGTGATTCGCCGCGCGCTGGACATCGGCGCCACCGCCTTGATCCTTGCTCATAACCATCCCTCAGGCTCGCCGCAGCCGAGCCGCGCCGACATCGACATCACCAATCGCATCGCGGAAGCCGGGCGCCTGCTGGGCATCTCGGTCCACGACCATGTTATCATCGGCCGCGAGGGCCATGTGAGCCTGCGGGCGAAGGGACTGATCTAGGATGTGCGTCGCAGCCCTGGCGTGGCAGGCCCATCCGGACTGGCTGCTCGTGGTGGCGGGAAATCGCGACGAGTTTCATGCCCGTCCCTCGGCACCGCTCGCGCGCTGGGAGGATGGAAGCGGCATCATCGCCGGGCGAGACCTGCTGGGCGGCGGCACCTGGCTGGGTATCGCGGAAAGCGCGGAGCCGGCGGCCAATCGCATGGTTCTGGTGACCAACTATCGCGTTCCCGAAGGCTCGGTTCCGGGCCGACCTTCAAGGGGAAAACTCGTCACCGATCTGCTCCGGGGCCATGAGCCCGAACCGGTGGAGACGATGAACCCGTTCAACCTCGTCGAGATCGCGGGAACGGGTGCGCGTTTCCTGACAAATCACCCCCGAGCGGTTTCCCAGCCGCTCGCACCGGGCATCCACGGCCTTTCGAACGGCGGTTTCGAAATGCCCTGGCCCAAGACGCGGCAAGTCGAAGCCTCGGTCCAGGCCTGGCTCAATGCGCCGGGATCTGATGTGGCGCCGTTGCTGGACGCCCTTCGCGCGGAAACGCCCGCTCCTGCTCCAACGGCTCTGCAAGGCGCCCCCGAACCGCGCTTCGCACCCGTCTTCATCCGAGACGCGGTGTATGGGACGCGTTGCAGCACGGTCATCACGGTGCACCGCGACGGAACCGGAGCGATCGTCGAGCGCAGCTTCGCCCCGGACGGGTCGGCTTCCGGCGAGGTCCGGATCGACTTCCTCTGGCCGCAGGCATGAAGGCACGGGGTCTGCCCGGCGCGATGATGGACTTGCCCGTCCCGCTCGCTAATCTTTCCGGGACGATGGGCGAAGGCACCGGGCATCAGCGACAGGGGATCGGCAACGGATGAAAGTGAAAGGCTTTTCCCGCCTTCGGGCGCTGTCCCTTGGCGCGGCCCTGCTCGCAAGCGGCTGCAACACCCTGGCGCCCCCGGTTGCGCAAGTTTCCTGCAACGCTACGGCGCCGCCAAAGGTCACGCTCTCCCCTGACGGACAGAGCGCAACGACGACTCTTTCCGTCCTCACCTTCAACATCGAGGGGCTGTCCTGGCCCGCGCGCAGCGGACGCGGGCCTTCGTTGGAGCAGATCGGGCAGCACCTTGCACGAATGCGCGCCTCGGGCAGCGCGCCCGACGTGGTGTTGTTCCAGGAAATGTTCAGCGACGCCGCCAAGCGCGCGGTGATGACGAGCGGCTATCCCGCCATCGATTCCGGCCCCCGCCGCACCACTCGGGCGCGGGGCTCGACCAAGGACAAGCTGCCGGGCCATTCCAGCGTGAAGCGGGGCGAAATCGGCATCCATGCGTTCGGCAGCGGGTTGGCGATCGCTTCGCGCTACGCCATCGTCGATAGCGACCGGCGCGCCTACGGCCGCAAGTCCTGCGCCGGCTTCGACTGCCTGTCCAACAAGGGCATCGCCCTCGCGCGGATCGCGGTGCCGGGCGTCCCTTCGCTGATCGACATCTACGATACCCACATGAATTCGCGCGGAGCCTCCGGAGCACCCGCGCCCCGCAACCTCGCCGCGCACGACCGGCAGGCCCTGGAAGCATCCGAGTTCATCGACCGGACGCATGACGATGCCACGCCGGTGATCTTCGGGGGCGACTTCAACATGCGCCACTCGGAAGAGCGCTGGGGCAATTTCTCACGCTACCAGTCGCTCGATCTGGTGCATCGCGTCTGCACCCAGCCCGGATCGGGCTGCGACGTCCGCATGTCGTGGGATGGCGACGAGCCCTGGATGGATACGCAGGATCTCCAGTTCTATTGGCCCGGCGAGAAAGTGCAGATCCGCCCGATCCGCGTCGAGGCGCTGTTCGACGGCCGGCCGGGCAGCCCGCAGCTCTCCGACCATGACGGCTTCCTCGTCACTTACGAGCTTCGCTGGAAGGCATCGGACAACCGTCCATCGGCATGCGCGGCGCTTCCGGGCACGCTTGCCTCGCGCCGATAGCGTCGATCGTTGAAGGGGCGGGCGTTCAGGGGGCAGGAGCGGACAGTATCTCCAGCAGCCGGGCGCCGAACACCTCAGGTGCCTCGACTTGCGGCGAATGGCCATAGTCCGGGAACTCGACGATCCGGGCTGACGGCATCGCTGCCGCGGCCTGCGGCGCCACTTGCGGTATCGGCTTCAGCCTGGCCCGAAGCTCTGCGGGGGCCTGGCCCTTTCCGAATACCGTCGTGTCCCGCATCCCGATCATCAGCGTAACCGGGACTTTCAGGTTGCCGAACTCGTAGTTGACCGGCTCGGTCAGGATCATCTCCGATGTCTTGGCCTGCGCCAGTTCCGCGGCGTCCTGATCGGCCGTGGCATATTGCCCCGCCAGCATCTTCACCCAGCGATCGTAGCGCGGGTTCCAGTCGCCGTGATAATAGGTGTCGAGCTGATATTGCCGCATTTCGGCGTAGCCTTTGGCGCGCTCGCTCGCCAGCAGCTTGTCCAGCGGAACATAGGGCACGCCTTCGGCCATGCGATCGACCAGACCCAGCGGATTGACCAGCACCAGTCGCTCCACCGCTTGGGGGAACATCAGCGCGAAACGCAGCCCCAGCATCCCGCCGGTGGAATGGCCGAGCACGATGGCCTTCTCCAGGCCGACCTTCTCCATCAGCCGATGCGTGGCATCGGCCATCATCGCAAAGCTGTACTGCGCGGACGCGGGCTTGGACGATTTGCAGAATCCGATCTGGTCGGGAATGAGCACCCGGTAGCCTGCCGAGAGCAGGGTGCGGGCCGTGTCCTCCCAGGTCGCGCCGCAGAAGTTCTTGCCGTGGAGCAGGACGACGGCATGCCCGTTGGGCTGGTCCGGAAGCACGTCCATGTAAGCCATGGCGGCGTCCTCGGCCCCCACCTTCAGTTCCATCACCTCGACTTTCCAAGGGTAGGGAAAACGCTCGAGGTTGGAACCAAACTCCTCCAGCTTGATGTCCTGTGCGCCAACGTTCTCTGAACCGAGATTATTTGGGCCGAGTTTATCCGAGACGCCGGCCGGCGCGCCTGCTTCTTGTGCCGCCGCCCGATCCAAAGTCGCGCCGAACAGCAGGGGTGCGGCGAGAATTGCGGTGAGCGTGCGTAGCATCGCTGTTCCTTCCATCGTCGACAACATTGAGACCGATTGCGTCAGGACCATAGCGCGCCGGGGCGGGGAAGGCTCCTCCAATCGAGAAAGTTCCCGATAATCAATCGCTCAGGCGCATGTCCTATGGCAGCCCCGGAAAATGCGCTTTCGATTTGCGCAATCCTGCCGCGCATTATCCACCCCCTCCCCGAACGCCCGATATGACGGAACCACGGGCCACCTGGCCTCTCTCCAGTCGGATTCTTTCTCCGCTCCCGACCCGCGCACCCTTGCCTTTGTCGCAAGCGCGCCTTAGCGGCACGGCCAACAAGGCCCGGTTCAAGCCGGTCGTGTCAGGTTAGCAAGGAGTCGAACATGGTCCCCCGTTACGCCCGCCCCGCCATGACCGCGATCTGGGAGCCCGAAGCCCGCTACCGCATCTGGTTCGAGATCGAAGCGCACGCCGCCGTGAAGATGGGCGAGATGGGCACCGTGCCCGCCAGCGCCGGCCAAGCCCTGTGGGACTGGTGGGCCACCAACCCGACGATCGACGTCGCCGCGATCGACGCGATCGAAGCCGTGACCAAGCACGACGTCATCGCCTTCCTCGACTGGGTTGCCCAGCAGGTCGGCCCCGAAGCGCGCTTCATGCACCAGGGCATGACCAGCTCCGACGTGCTCGACACCACGCTAAACGTCCAGCTGGTCAAGGCCGCCGACATCCTGCTGGTAGACATCGACGCCCTGCTCGCCGCGATCAAGCGTCGCGCCGAAGAGCACAAGTACACCCCCACCATCGGCCGCAGCCACGGCATCCATGCCGAGCCGGTGACCTTCGGCCTCAAGCTGGCCGAGGCCTATGCCGAGTTCGCGCGTTGCCGGAAGCGCCTGGTCGCCGCTCGCGAGGAAGTCGCCACTTGCGCGATCTCGGGCGCGGTGGGCACGTTCGCCAATGTCGATCCGGCGGTGGAACAGTACGTCGCCGACAAGATGGGCCTCGAAGTGGAGCCGGTCTCCACGCAGGTGATCCCGCGTGACCGTCATGCCATGTTCTTCGCGGTGCTGGGCGTGATCGCCAGCTCGATCGAACGCCTCGCCATCGAAGTGCGCCACCTTCAGCGCACCGAAGTTCTGGAGGCCGAGGAATACTTCTCGCCCGGCCAGAAGGGCTCGTCGGCGATGCCGCACAAGCGCAACCCGATCCTCACCGAAAACCTGACCGGCCTGGCGCGCGTGGTCCGCTCGTCGGTCACGCCGGCCATGGAAAACGTGGCCCTCTGGCATGAGCGCGACATCTCGCACTCCTCGGTCGAGCGCTTCATCGGCCCCGACGCCACGATCACGCTCGACTTCGCGCTCGCCCGCCTCACCGGCGTGATCGACAAGCTGCTCGTCTATCCCGAGCGCATGCAGAAGAACCTCGATCGCATGGGCGGCCTCGTCCACTCGCAGCGCGTGCTGCTGGCGCTGACGCAGGCCGGCCTCACGCGCGACCAGTCCTATCGTCTCGTCCAGCGCAATGCGATGAAGGTGTGGGAATCGGACGGCCAGCTCTCGCTGCTCGAACTGCTGAAGGCCGACGAGGAAGTCACCGCCGCGCTTCCCGCCGAAGTGATCGAGGAGAAGTTCAACCTCGACTACCATTTCAAGCAGGTCGACACGATCTTCGCGCGCGTTTTCGGGAACTAAGCTCCTTTCCGACACTTCACATGCCTCGCAATCGCGCTTAGCATTCGGAGCATTTTCAAGGCAGGTGCCCGCACCTGCCGACTCGGAAGATGCGATAAGCAAAGAATTTAAACGCGATTGTCGAGGTCTTGCTGCGCGGCCTGCAGCGCAGGAATTGCCGGAGGATATATGAACATTGTCCGCACCGTGCTGTGGATCGCCATCACTGCGATCCTGGTGGCCTTCATCGCCATGAATTGGACCAAGGTTCCCGTGAACTTCTGGCCGCTGGACGATGCCAACTACGTCCACTTCGAATGGCCCGTAGGCGTTGTCGCCCTGGTCTTCTTCGGCCTGGGTATGACGCCGGTCTGGCTATACCTGCGGGCCGTGCGCTGGCGCCTCCAGCGCCGCATCGCGTCGTTGGAAAACTCGCTCCGCGCCAACAGCATAGCGCCTACCGCTGCGGAAGCGCCCGTCTCCACTTTTGAATCTGCCCCGGAAACCTGAGACCATGAACAGCAATCCCGTCTATCTCGCCCTCGACCTGCCCCGCCTCGACGCCGCCGAGGCGCTGGCGCGAAAGGTCGCCGGGCACATCGGCGGGATCAAGCTGGGTCTGGAGTTCTTCTGCGCTCACGGGCACCACGGCGTCCATGAACTGCACAAGCTGGGCCTGCCGATCTTCCTCGACCTGAAGCTGCACGATATCCCCAACACCGTGGCCGGGGCGATGCAGGCGATCCACGTGCTCGAACCCGCCATCGTCACCATCCACGCTGCGGGCGGCCGCGCCATGATGGAAGACGCCAAGGCAGCGGCCGGAGAGAACACCAAGGTCGTGGCGGTGACGGTGCTCACCAGCCTGGACGGCGGAGACCTCAACGCCATCGGCGTGAATGCCGAACCGCACGAACAGGCGCTGCGCCTTGCCGAACTGGCCCAGTCCGCCGGGCTCGACGGCATCGTCTGCTCCGGGCATGAAGTGGGCGCCGTGCATCAGCAGTGGAAGGACGGCTACTTCGTCGTTCCCGGCCTGCGTCCGGATACGGGCGGCAACGGCGACCAGAAGCGCATTATGACCCCGCGCGCCGCGCGCGATGCCGGTGCCAGCGTACTCGTCGTCGGCCGCCCGATCAGCCGCGCCGAAGACCCCCTCGCCGCTGCGCGTGCGATCGAAGCGACGCTGTAGGTAGCCGTCGTCCCGGACTCGATCCGGGACCGCTGGCCAAGCCGCGCCTTGCTCGCCTCGTGACGCCTAAAGATTTGACAGCGGTCCCGGATCAGGTCCGGGACGACGGCAGGCGCCGAACCTTTCACGGCGCAAAATGCACGGTTCAGCGCCCCGCAACCTCGCACGCTCCAGATCGTTGATCCGAGTTACCAATGGAGAGTGCGACCTCATGAAATCCCTGAACCTGCTTGCCGTCACCACTGCCGCGATCGCATCGGCCATGGCCGTGCCTGCCGCGGCGCAGGACACCGGCCTGGTCCCCGCCATCGCCGCAGGCCATACGCTGCTGACGGTCAATGCCCAGGGCTCCTCCACGCGCACGCCCGACATGGCCGGCTTCTCGGCGGGCGTCACGACGCAGGGCGCCACGGCCAGCGAAGCGCTTAACGCCAATTCCACGCGGATGAACCAGGTCATCGCCTCGCTGAAGCGCGCCGGCGTGGCCGACAAGGACATCCAGACCAGCAACCTCAGCGTGAACCCGGTCTATGCCCAGCCCAAGCGCCAGCCCGACGGCAGCTTCGTAGACGGCCCGCGCGAGATCGTCGGTTATGAGGCCAGCAACAACGTCAGCGTGCGCCAGCGCAAGCTGGACGACATGGGCAAGGTCATAGACGCTCTCGTCAAGGCGGGCGCGAATCAGGTGAACGGTCCGAACTTCTCGCTGTCCCAGCCCGACGCGGCGCTGAACGAGGCGCGCGTGGCGGCCATCAAGGATGCGCGCGCCCGCGCAGACCTCTACGCCGGGGCGGCAGGCATGCGCGTCGCGCGCGTCGTCTCGATCACCGAAAGCGGTGGCTACGCGCCCGCACCGGTGATGTTCCGCGCCAAGGCCGCCATGGACTCGCTGGCGTCCGCCCCGCCGGTCGCAGCAGGCGAGCTGGAAACCAACGTCAACGTCACGGTGCAGTTCGAACTGGCTCCCTGATAGCCGTCATATAGGCACGGATCGCGCTACCGGCGCGATCCGTCCCCGCACCTTAGTTGAGCATCATGTCCTGCGATTCGATATTGTAACCCGTCAGGGCGATCCTGCCGCCGTCGCCCTTGCGATAGACGAACTGCTCGACGCCCGAGCCCTGCTCGAAAGCCGTTTGATAGGTCAGGGTGACGAAAGTGCCGCCGGTGGTGGCATTCGCGTTCCAGCCGACCTGTTTGGCCTGTTTCACCTTGCCGAGCTTGCGATGCACGGCATCCAGCACTTTTTCCAGTTGGGCCCGCTGCGCCCCTTGCCGCAAGGCCGGATCGGCCTGCCGCCAGATCGCGCGCAAGTCTCCGGCGTCCAGCGCCCGGTGGAACTTACCCACCTCGACCTCGGCATCCTTGAACGACTCCTTCACGCCGCAGCCCGCCAGCATTGCCGCAACGGCAAATGGGACTAGAAGGCGGCCGATTCGGTTCATCATCTGGCGGTTCATCGGCGGTCCTCGGGCCTGTGTTCGGGATCGCTATCTAGGCTGGAAAAACGACATGCCAACAGCGGCGATCAAGATCTGCGGGATCAGCACCGGCGAAGCGCTCGAAGCCGCGATTCGCGCGCGCGCGGCCCACGCCGGATTCGTGTTCTTTCCGAAAAGCCCCCGCAACGTCACTCCGGCCGAGGCGGCAGCCCTTTCCGACCGTGCCCAGGGGCGGATCGGCAGGGTAGGCCTGTTCGTCGATGCCGACGATGCCACGATCGCGCAGGCCGTCACCAGCGCGCGTCTCGACGCGCTTCAGCTCCACGGCAGCGAGGCCCCGGAGCGCGCGGCGCAGCTTCGCGCGCGCTTCGGCATAGCCGTGTGGAAGGCGCTATCGGTCGCAACGACGGAAGACGTCGCCCGGGCTTCCGCTTATGCCGGGGCGGTCGATCTGGTGCTGTTCGATGCCAAGACGCCCAAGGGCAGCCTGCCGGGCGGCATGGGCCTCAGCTTCGACTGGAAACTCGTGGCGAACTGGAAGGGGCCGGTCGCCTGGGGGCTCGCCGGAGGATTGACGCCCGAGAACGTCGCCGAAGCGGTTCGACTGACGGGAACGCCGCTGGTGGATACCTCGTCAGGGGTGGAGAGCGCGCCCGGCGTCAAGGATCTCGATCGCATCGCCGCTTTCGCGCGGGCAGTCTCGGCAGCAGGGTAGCAAAAACAAGAAAGGGCGGCCCCTCATAGACCGCCCTTCCCTGGCTTACGCTCCTGGCGGAGCGGATCCGTTCACGTTTCCCGGCCTGACGAACTCGGTAGCTGCGTCAGGCCGGAAATCGATCAGAACTTAACGCCGACGCCGATCAGGCCAACGTCTGCGTCGGGGGTGTTGTCGCCCACCAGCAGGTGCTTGTATTCGACCTTGCCGTAGAAGCGGTCGTTGAGCGACTGCTGAACGCCACCGCCGACAGCAACGGCGCTGTTGCCGTACTTGGCGAACTTCGACTGCCAGGTCGAGTTGGCATAGAGCTTGGTGGTCGGGGTCACCTTGAAGCCAACGCGGCCGCCGGCGCCCCACGAAACGCGGGTGTTGTCGGTCAGGACCTTGTCGGCCGAACCTTCGACGCCCACGAAGAACTTGTTGCCCAGGTCGTAGTCGTAGCCGACTGCGACGCCTGCAACTGCTTCGCTGTCGCTGCCGTCCCAGATGATGCCGGTGCGGGCTTCGACGCGCGCTTCGTTGGCGAGAGCGGGGGTGGCGGCGGCCACGGCAGCAACCGCGGCGAGCGAAACGAGTGCAATACGCATATTATTTACTCCAGTACGTTCCCCGGCCCTCACCGGGGACCGCCCCGCTGCTCCTGCAAACCTTTCACGTCAATGAACGAAAATTTGTTAGTTGCTCAAAATCGTCATGAAACTGCCACTTACAGACACTATCTTGCCAATGCAGTTATGCCTGTTGCAAGCTTTGCAATTGAAAACGGACTTCCCGATCCCAAGGCATGTTAGGCGCTGGACTTGACCGCCGCGCTCTGCCAATCGCCCGGATCATGACCGCACCCACGCCCGTGAACAGCGCTGTAAACTCCTGGCGCACCCTGCCCGACGAAACCGGCCACTTCGGCCAGTTCGGTGGCCGCTACGTCGCCGAAACGCTGATGCCGCTGATCCTCGATCTCGAGAAGGAATATCGCAAGGCGCAGCAGGATCCCGCGTTCTGGGCGGAATTCGATGCCCTGATGAAGGACTTCGTCGGTCGCCCCAGCCCGCTCTACTTCGCGCCGCGCATGACCGACTATTTCCGGGCGCTCGCTCCTGCCGGCAAGGGTCCGAAGATCTACTTCAAGCGCGAAGAGCTGAACCACACCGGCGCGCACAAGATCAACAACTGCATCGGCCAGATCCTGCTCGCGATCCGCATGGGCAAGACGAAGATCATCGCCGAAACCGGCGCGGGCCAGCACGGCGTCGCCACCGCCACGGTCGCCGCGCGCTTCGGCCTGCCCTGCAAGATCTTCATGGGCGCCAAGGACATTGAACGCCAGAAGCCCAACGTGTTCCGTATGAAGCTGCTGGGTGCCGAAGTCGTTTCCTGCGAAAGCGGATCGCAGTCGCTGAAGGACTCGATGAACGACGCGCTGCGCTATTGGGTCGCGAACGTCCACGACACTTTCTACATCATCGGCACCGCCGCCGGCCCGCATCCCTATCCGGAACTGGTGCGCGATTTCCAGTCGATCATCGGCAAGGAAGCCCGCGAACAGATGCTGGAAAAGGAAGGCCGCTTGCCCGACATGCTGGTGGCGGCCGTGGGCGGCGGATCGAACGCGATCGGCCTGTTCCACCCCTTCCTCGACGATCCCGAAGTCCAGATGACCGGCATCGAGGCGGCGGGTCACGGGATCGACACCGACAAGCATGCCGCCTCGCTCACCGGCGGCAAGCCCGGCATCCTGCACGGCAACAAGACCTACCTGCTCCAGGACGATGACGGCCAGATCACCGAGGCGCACTCGATCTCGGCAGGTCTCGACTATCCGGGCCTCGGGCCGGAGCACTCCTGGCTGCACGAGAGCGGCCGCGTGAACTACGTGCCGATCACCGATACGCAGGCCCTGGAAGCGTTCCAGCTCTGCTGCGAACTGGAAGGCATCATCCCGGCGCTCGAAAGCGCGCATGCGCTGGCCGCACTGCCTCAGCTGACGGCGGAGATGGACGAGGACAAGCTGCTCGTCGTCAACGTCTCGGGCCGCGGCGATAAGGACATCTTCACCGTCGCCGAAGCACTGGGCGTGGAGCTTTAAACCAATGACCCGCTTCGAAACCGCATTCGCCAAAGAAGTTAACGGAAAGAACCGGGCGGCGCTCGTCTGCTTCATCACCGGAGGTGACGGCGACACCGCCGCCAATCTCGACGCGCTTGTCGAAGGCGGCGCCGACGTGATCGAGCTGGGCATGCCCTTCACCGATCCCATGGCCGACGGCCCGGCGATCCAGGAAGCGAACATCCGCAGCCTCGATTCCGGCACGAAGACCGCCGACATTTTCCGCATGGCCGGCGAATTCCGCACCCGTCATCCGCAAGTGCCGCTGGTGCTGATGGGTTATGCCAACCCGATGATCGCGCGCGGCGCCGACTGGTTCGCGGATGAATGCGCGAAAGCCGGTGTCGACGGCGTGATCTGCGTGGACATCCCGCCCGAGGAAGACGCCGAACTCGGCCCGGCCTTGCGCGAAAAGAGCGTCTCGCTGATCCGCCTCGCCACGCCCACCACCGACGCAGCCCGTCTTCCGGCCGTGCTAGAGGGCTCCTCCGGCTTCCTCTATTACGTCTCGGTCGCGGGCGTCACCGGCATGCAGCAGGCGGCGCAGGGCTCGATCGAGGATGCCGTGGCCAGGCTCAAGGCCGCCAGTTCGATCCCGGTCGCCGTTGGTTTCGGCGTGCGCACGCCAGAGCAGGCCAGCGCGATCGCCAAAGTGGCGGACGGCGTGGTGGTCGGCTCGGCGCTGGTCGATCTGGTCAAGCAGCACGGCACCGGCGCGCCCGCGCATCTGCGTGCGCTGACCTCGGCGCTGGCCGAAGCGGTTCACGCCGCGCGCTGATCTCCCAAACATTCGCCATTGCGCAACGCGTGGCGACACAGCAATCCCGTGCATCGCGGCGGCCATCCCGGCTTGCCGCGATGTGCCTGTCCGGACGGTTGCCATGAAAGACTTCGCCACTTCCGAAGACCCGCGTGTTCAGGCCCAGCTTGACCGGCTCGCCGCGCTCTCGATCCCGCAGGGTCGCTTCGGCCTCGAGACGATCCAGACGCTGCTCGAACGGCTGGGCGATCCGCACAGGCGCCTGCCGCCCACGTTCCACGTCGCCGGCACCAACGGCAAGGGATCGACCTGCACGTACTTGCGCTTCATGCTGGAAGCGCAGGGCCTGAAGGTTCACTCGGCCACCAAACCGCATCTTGTGCGCTACAACGAGCGCATCCGTCTCGGCGGCAAGCTGATCTCCGACGCCATGCTGGCGGACCTGCTGGCCGAGGTGCTCGATGCGGGCGAGGATCTTTGCCCCAGCTTCTTCGAAGTGACGACGGCCGCGATCTTCCTCGCTTTCGCGCGCGAACCTGCCGATGCCTGTGTGATCGAAGTGGGTCTTGGCGGACGTCTCGACGCGACCAACGTCATCGACCATCCGGCGGCCTGCGGCATCGTCACCCTCGGCATCGACCACGAGGCCTTCCTGCTGCGCCCCGAAGACGGCGCGCCCGAAGAACCGCTGGCCCGCATCGCCTTCGAGAAAGCCGGAATCGTTCGCGGCCCGGCGCCGGTGGTCACACTGGCCTATCCGGAAAGCGCCATGCTCGAAATCGAGCGGGCCGCCCTTACGGCCGGGGCTTCGCTCCATGTGCGCGGGCGCGACTGGGACGCCGCGGTTGGCGATGTGATCGAATATTCGGATCGCCACGGCGAACTCGCGCTGCCGCTACCCACCCTGCCGGGCCTGCACCAGGCGGAGAACGCCGCCCTGGCGGTGGCCATCCTGCGCCATCAGGACCGGGTGACGGTTTCTCCCGAAGCCATGGCCGAAGGCATCGGCGCTGCTCGATGGCCCGCGCGGCTCCAGCGCCTTTCAGAGGGTCCGCTGACCCGCCATGCAGGTGCGCGCGAGGTCTGGCTGGACGGCGGCCACAATCCCGACGCGGGCCTCGCCATCGCCCGCCATTTCAGCGGCCGGCGGCTTCATCTGGTGATCGGAATGCTGGCCAACAAGGATCCGCGCGCCCTCACCGCGCCTCTGGCCAAGAGCATCGCCAGCATTCGCGCCGTTCCGGTGCCGGGGCACGAGTGCCATGGCCCGGCCAGCTTCGGCCCTTCCGCCCTGGCTGCGGAGAACGCGGAAGCCGCACTGGCCGCCCTTCCCGACGACGGCCTACCCGTGCTGATCGCCGGATCGCTCTACCTCTCCGGCGTGGTGCTGGAGGCGAACGGGGAAATACCCGAGTGATTCGCCTAGCGACCAGACCCACGGTTCGTCAGGAGGGCTGGTCCGCCTCCAACTCCGCCGTGTCCTCTGCCGCCGTGCCCATAGCCTGATCCACAAGCCCGGTCCGGCACATCCACCAGAACAGCACGATGCCCGGCAGGGCAGCGACCGTGGTGAGCAGATAGAAGTTCACATAACCCATGGCCTCGATCAGCGCGCCTGCCGTGGTGCCGGTGAGCAGCCGGCCGACCACGCTGGCCGCTGCCGAAATCAGCGCATATTGCGCAGCGGTGTAGCGAAGGTCGCAGAGCGCCGAGAAATAGGCGATCACGACGACGCCGCCATAGCCCGACGCAATGTTCTCGAAACCGATGGCGCCCGCCATGCCCCAGTTGCTGTGCCCGGCCGCCGCCAGCGCCGCGAAGCTGAGGTTGGAGATACCCATCAGGATCAGCGAGATCAGCACCGAGCGCTTCAGCCCCATCTTCGCGAAAGCCACACCGCCGATGAACACGCCGATCAGATAGGCCCAGAAGCCAAGGCCGACATCGTAGAGCGCGATTTCGTCGTTGGAGAATTTGAGGTCGTCGAACAGCAGGCGGAACGTCAGATTCGCCAGCGTGTCTCCGATCTTATGGACGAGGATGAATGTCAGCACGAGCACCGCGCCGTTGCGGCGAAAGAACTCGGCGAAAGGCCCGGCGATGGAATTCCAGACTTCCACCACGCCGCGCTTCTCGACCACGACCTTGCGGCGTTCCGGCTCGCCCAGGAGCATCGCGGTCAGCATCGCAGGCAGCGCAAAGAAGGCACAGGCCGCATAGCCCGCACTCCAGCCATACCTTGCGGAAATCACCAGCGCCAAGGCGCCGGCCCCCGCCGAACCGATGCGCCAGCCATACTGGCTCATGCCCGATCCGGTGCCGAGCTGGTAGGGCTTGAGCGTCTCGATGCGATAAGCGTCGATCACGATGTCAAAGCTGGCGCCCGCCACGCCCACCAGCACGGCGGCGATCACGGTCGCGGAAATGTCGGCGGCGGGATCGACGAAGGCAAGGTTCAGCACCGCCGCGATCACGAAGAGGCCGCAGACCATCATCCATGAAACGCGCTGGCCCATGCTGCCCAGCATCGGCAGGCGCACGCCGTCGATGATCCACGCCCAGAAGACTTTCAGATTGTAGACGAGGAACGCCAGGGTGAAGGCCGTGACGGTCTTCTTGTCGATCCCGTCTTGCGCAAGACGCGTGGTCAGCGTCGCGCCGATCATCGCATAGGGAAAGCCCGAGGACAGGCCGAGCGCGAAGGAGGCGAGCGATTCTTTCTCGAAATAGGGTTTGACCGCATCCCAGACGCCGCGACGTTGTTCGATACTTTGGGCGTCCACGCAGTAGTCTCCGGCTTCGACACACGAATATGCCAAGTCGGCGCACCCTAACGCGGCCTCGGCGCAAGGGAAGGCTGGATGAAGCGGCGATCAACAGGTATGGGCGGGCGAATGTCCAAACCTCCTTTCAAATCCGGCGGCCCGAAGCGGGGCGGCTCTTCCCGCGATGGCGGCTCCTCCCGTGGCCCCTCGCGCACCGGCTCCGGCTCCGGTTCACGCTCCGACTCAGGCGCGGGAGGTCGGCGCGGCGCCGATAGAACCGGGCGCGACGATCGCCGAGCCGAAGGCGCCGAACGTGGACGCGGCCCTCGCGAGGGCCTGTCCCGCGATGCACGTCCCGCGCGGGACGAGCGCCCCACGCGCGCGGGCCGTGACGATCGCCCCGCTCGCGGCGGGCGCGGTGATCGCGGCGAGATTTTCGGCCGCAACGAACGTCCCGTACGCGGCGAACGCCCCGTGCGTGGTGAGCGTCCTGTGCGCGGTGAACGCCCCTTGCGCGGTGAACGGGCTCGTGACGATGACCGACGCACGCGCAGCGAACGTCCCGCGCACGCCGAACGTACCCGTGACGAGCGACCGGCACGCGGCGAAGGCCCTGCACGCTCGGGCGGTGCAATGCGGGATCGCACGACTCGCCGGGGGCCCGGAGAATTTTCACCGCGTGGCAGCGACTATGCTCCGCGCGGCCCCCGCTCGCCGGACGCGCGGAGCATAGTCGCTGC